>DXJL01000139.1 GCA_019057635.1 Candidatus Heimdallarchaeota archaeon | reverse complement strand
CAATTGGAACCACTTGGGAAGCAGGATGAAAACACTGAAGAATCTTCCGAGCCACGGTATAATCGGCAATTTCCACTCCTTACAGGAACACTCACCTTTGTGACCTTGAGGCAGAGAGAGCGGTGAGATTGACGAATGTGATGAAACTGAACCCCTTTTTTTCCAGGCCTAAATTGATAAATACTAGGTGTCCGACAAATTTGATCATGGTTCTAAATATCGCTCATCGTGGAGGAGCAGGTTTAGCGCCTGAAAATACCATCTCTTGTTTTAATGAGGGAGTGAAATGTGCTGATATGGTCGAATTTGATGTCCAACCTTCTTCTGATCATCATCTCATGGTTTTTCATGATCGTCAAGGGATCGAAAGAACAACCAATGGACAAGGACGTATCCCTGAATTACATTTCAAGTACTTACGGACTTTAGATGCTGGAAGTTGGTATCATTCACGTTTTCGAGGAGAACAAATCCCTACTCTATCAGAAGTTTTACTAATAATTCCCTCCTCCATTCAACTTAACATCGAACTGAAGTATTATGATATCCACTCTGACTGGTTTGAAAAATCAATTGTTTCACTGATACATAAACATAACTTAGAAAAACGGACGGTTATCACCGCTAGACATATCGAAAACATCCAAAGAATTCAAGCACTTGATAATTCCCTAGATTGTGCATTATTACAAAAAGAACGAGAGAATGATATTTATTTTGACTTGTTACGTGATCTTCAACTAAGCACAGCTCAGATTCGTAACGCAGCCTTAGAACCTTCTTTCATCCAAGACTGTCATGACCACGACATTCGCGTATTCTATTTTTATGCCGATCAACCATCTGATATGCACCACGCTATATCATTAGGTGTTGATGGTATTTTAACGAACTTTCCTGATCGTTTGGAAAATTTTCTAAAAGAATAAGTATGATTTGAAGTCCTTACCAGGGACTTCTGAGTATTTTCATCAATGCCCGAGGTACCTCATGATAATTGCGGACCACCACATAACGGCCCCCACCCAGCCGAGCCAGATCTTGACATACTTTCTCACCCCATTTTTTACCTCCAGGTAAATTAATGACATGAAGTTTTTCAAATTGCCGACATAAGTATCGAGGGTCATCTCCTTTGTTATAGGCACCATCAGTTAGTAGTATTGCCCATTTATAACGGGATTTCATGGTCTTGATCTGCATAGCACCATGTCGTAGTCCATCCTCAATATTAGTATATCCAACTGCTTCTAAATCAAGGATTTTATCCATAATTTCTTCGATCTTAAGTTCATCTTTGATTCCTTTTATAAGAAACCCTTTGGTGTTGAATGCTACCACTCCGAACTGATCTTTACGCATAGAAAAAGCCATGACTGCCGCTGATAATGCTGCATTGATATTGCGTTCTCCCATCATCGATCCACTAGCATCTAAGATCAATACCCCGTTTTTCTTTCTTTCACGCCGTTCTATTCCGACTATATCTTTATTAACGAGTCTAGGGATACCAGCGGGATATCTTTCCAATATTTGCTCCAATGTTGCCTCTAAATCGAAGTCGGAGTCAGGTTTAAATTCTCCCCTGACTGGCAGATCTCCCCTGAGGCCTTCAGAGGCTATTCTCAAAGATAATTTGAGGATTGATGTACGGGTTAAGCGTTTTAAGATCTTACGACGCTTCTTATCCATGACACCCCGCATCACAAAGAATAATCTCGGAGTATACACCCCTCCTGATCCAGCTACTCGACCTAGTGAAACCAGACGATCTGGATTTAAACTATTAGAGACTGCATATTTATTGATTTTTGCGAGAGACATCAAGGCTGGCAAATTTTCATGTTCAATAGCTGACTCAGTTAAGCGCTCTATACTAGCAATATCTAAATTATCCAACTTTGGTAATGCATCTCCAGCAGCAATAGCTGCATCAGCTAGATCCTCCATATTGAGTCTACCGAAGAGACGAATGTTCTTTTTATATTCCCGAGCGGCTACTCGGGATTTTTTTATAAAAAACGATCTTCATCCCCAGAGAGTATCGCTTCTACGATTTCATGAATTATTTCTTCGATGGGTCTCTCTACACCATCTTCCAGTTCGATTTTTGTTGCTAGTGTCATGATAGATAATTCTGAAACCGTTTCAAGAGTTAAGCTTTGAACTAAACTCAAAATTTTTGCTAAATCAATTGCACCTCGAATGGAGGAACCTCTTCGAATATCTGTGTGGTTACGAGTTGCACGAGTTATTTTTGTTGCCGTTTCACCGATCAAAAGATCCTTTTCATCCAGTCCAGATTGTTGTTTAACAATGTCAAGTTCCTGCTCATATCCTTGATGTTCTAGTTTTATCCATACAAATCGATCTTTTAAAGCCTCTGAAAGAACTGTTGTTCCTATATAAGATTCAGGGTTTTGTGTAGCTACAACTAAAAATCCTTCAATAGCTTTTATTGATCCCAGTTTAGGTATAATGAGTATCCCCTCATCCATGGTCGGTAATAGGACATTTTGTGTTCCTTCGATTAGTCTATTTGCTTCATTAATAAACAATATTGAACCATTTTTCATTGCTAATGTTAGGGGCCCCGGTACAAACGCATCCCAAATCCACCCTTTTTCTACAACGAGGGGGGGTTCAAAATATCCGACAAGCTTACTTTCGGTATATCTTTCATCCCCATCGATACGAATAAATCCTTGATCAAAGTAGGCTGCCACCGCGTGGGCCAATGTGGTTTTTCCAACCCCAACTGGTCCCTCTATTATGATATGCTTGCCTGCCATTTTGCCAAGGATGAGTTTTCGAAGAGTACGTACTCGTCCAACTACCCCAAACTTCTCCTGTATCTCTGAAATCGCATTTTCGATATCCAAAACAATCACCAATGTAGTAGTAATAAATTAAATAATTCTCTTATAAAGATATTTTAATCTGGATTATTCGGATTTTCTCCTAGTTATTTTTGCAGGGAAATTCTTCCGAGTTTTTTCTGCTCACCCAAGATTTTTCTTTATATATGCAAAAGAAGGTGTCTCTGTAAGCCCCTTAAGTGTGTTACCTTACGGCAAGAAAACAAAGTTTGTTTTTCGAGTATCGTATCTCGAATACCTAGGGAGCGCCGAGGGTGGGAATTTCATGAAGTATCAATGACGATACTTTAACTTGAACCCACGTGTGCAGAGCACACCAGATCTCTCGTTATATTGCAATAACTCGAGTCTGGCGCCGTACCGCTTGGCTACCTCGGCTTTATTATGTGTTAAGGATGCGGGGAGTGAGATTTGAACTCACGAACGTCTACACGACTAGGACCTGAACCTAGCTCCTTTGACCAGGCTGGGAAATCCCCGCAAGGATTTTTTTTCTAAGTATCTGAAATTTTTTCTATCTCTCTTGTTCCTTACTTATTCCTAAGGAGATATTCAAGGACAAGAGTAATTTTCCCTTTATCAGACGCAAGATTTAATAATTATGATTAAATATTTTCCATTTAGCTAAAACTTAGTATATCAGAAAAATACGTGAATTGAATTCAATGCGCTCTAAACCCCGCACAAAAACCACTGCAATGACACAATATGCGGATATCAAGAAGGATTTTCCAGATACTATTGTATTTTTTCAGTTAGGTGATTTTTACGAGGCTTTCAATGAAGATGCAAAGTGTATTTCTAAAGTATTAAATATTACTCTTACTTCTAGGAGTATGGGGGGTGGAAACGCAAGAATACCGTTAGCAGGAGTACCAGTAAAGGCAATCGATTCATATCTCAAGAAACTAGTTGATAATGGATATAAAGTGGCCATAGTTGACCAATTAGAGGATGCAAAAAAGCTTCCGTCAGGGAAAATTGTTAAAAGAGGAGTTACACGGGTAGTAACTCCAGGAACTGTCTTTGAATCCTCAATTTTAGATGATACAATGAATAATTTTATGTTAAGTTTAGTTATTAATGAACGTAAGAAAAATATTGGTTTATCACTCGTTGACATTTCAACAGGTGAATTGTTGATATCAGAAATTAACAAAAATGTTATCGAACGATTTAAAGATGAATTTACTCGATTCCACCCCAAAGAAATTATTATACCAGAAACTAATCTGAGAGGGGATCTGCAACTTTCAATTGAAAATGTTATTAACCTTTCATCCAATACTATGATCTCTCCTGTTAATGAAACACTGTTCAATCTTCAAACTGCTAGAGAAACTCTTCTTGATCATTTTCAAGTTAAATCTCTCGCAGGTTTCGGATGTGCATTGATGGAAGAGGGAATTAGAGCTACTGGCGCCGTAATATCCCATTTAGCTATGTTAAAACCAGATTATCCTTCAAATCTGACTAGTATGAAACTGTTGGACGATAGTTCTTCTCTAATTCTGGATTCAAACACTCAACGTAATTTGGAAATAATTGGCAATGCTTTTGATGGACGAGTTGCAGGTAGTCTTTTATCCGTTTTTTCTGATATTCATTCCAGTACTGGAGCTCGATTATTAAGAAGGTGGCTGTTACAACCCCTACGAGACAAAATTTCCATTAATGCCCGTTTGGGCGCGGTACACGCTTTTTACTCGAATCCCGAAGTCTGTGACCACATTAACCATTTAATTGCCTCAATATCTGATTTCCAAAGACTTATCTCTAAGATCAAGTATCATTCAGCAAATGGACGTGATCTTTCATCACTAATGAATTCATTAATTGCCAGTCTTGAGATACAGCACTTCCTCTCACAGAGTCCATTGGAATGTGAAATTACTCATAAAATTGTTTCTTTTGAATCTACGGATCTTGTTGATATTAGAAACTTGATAACACATGCTATTCAAGATGACCCTCCGATAAAAATTACTGAGGGAGGCATCATTAAACCAGATTATCATGAGGAATTATTTGAACTTTACGAGTTAAAAACTAATCAGAAAGCTATCCTTGATGAGGTCGAAGTTCATGAACAGAACCGGACATCTTTTAACATTAAACTTGGGTATAATTCCGTTCATGGTTATTATATAGAAGCCACTAAGGCTCAATTAAGGGATGCTGGGGAAGATGCGGTTCCTTCTGATTATACTCGCCGTCAAACGCTAGTTAACGCCGAGCGATTCATTACTCCTAGATTGAAAGAAATTGAAGAAAAAATATTGAATTTAGACGAAAAGATAATAGATCTTGAGTATAATCTTTTTTGTGAAGTTCGTGATAAAATATCAGAGAATCTCACTCAAGTTAAATCGTTTTCAGATTTATTAGCAGAATTAGACGTTTTGACCTGTTTTGCATCTACTGCTCTGAAGAATAATTATTGTCGTCCTCTTATTATTAAGGGGTCAAAAATTAAGATTCAAGAGGGACGGCATGCTGTTGTGGAACATCTACAACACGATACTGGATTTATACCCAATTCTATTCTCCTAGAAGCAGGTGAGCTCCACATAGTTACAGGCCCTAATATGTCTGGTAAATCAACTTTGATTCGTCAAGTGGCTTTAATGATACTAATGGCTCAAACAGGATCTTGGGTACCAGCTAAATCGTTTGAATTTGGGATTGTTGATAAGATATTCACAAGAGTAGGTGCATTTGATCGTTTAGCGTTTGGTCAATCAACCTTTATGCTAGAAATGCTTGAAACATCTCATATATTACATAATGCAACGGAAAACTCCTTAGTTATCTTAGATGAGGTGGGTCGAGGAACAAGTACATTCGATGGCTTATCTCTGGCTTGGGCAATAGCTGAACATATTGTAGTTAATATCAAATGTAAAACACTGTTTGCTACCCACTACCATCAATTAAGTGAACTGGTAGAACGTTCCTCTAGAGTTAAAAATTTCCACCTTACAGCCAAAGAGCGTAATGGTGAGCTAATGTTGTTATATAAACTACATCAGGGTGCTACCGACCATTCTTTTGGTATTAGTGTGGCTAAAATGGCTGGAGTTCCTCAAAGTGTCATTTATAATGCCCAAAAGAAACTTCTAGAACTAGAGTCAACTTCCAGCCATAAACCCATGACAAAAGGAGTAGGAGAGAAAACAGGACAACCACGACAATTATCACTTGCTGAAGCCTTCTCTCAAAATATTAGTAAGGACAAATATGAAGAAGAGCTGAAAAGTCTGAAATTTTCGATATTAGCCTTTCTTAAGAGTTATACAGGTATCGACGTTAATTATAAAACTCCGATAGAAGCATTAAAACAGCTTGAGGAACTCGTCGAAGAATTAAAGAAGCTAGAACACAAAATCGAGGAGAAATAAGAAATTGCCAAAGATACAACTCCTTGAGCCATTGGTCATAAGTAAAATCGCTGCGGGGGAAGTAATTGAACGTCCAGTCTCTGTTGTCAAAGAATTAATAGAAAATGCAATTGATGCAGAAGCTACTGAAATTTCTATAACTATTATAGAAGGGGGTAAAGATCTAATTGAGATCCGGGATAATGGAAAAGGCATTGCAGCAAATGAATTACCTTTGTCAATAAAACGTCATTCTACAAGCAAAATTGAATCTGAAGCAGACCTAGCTAGAATAAATACCATGGGATTCCGTGGTGAGGCGCTATATTCTATTGCTTCGGTGTGCCGATTTACGATTATTAGTCGAAGGGCCGAAGAAGAAATTGCTACAAAATTGAAAGTTTCAGGAGATGTTGATAATATCTCCATATCTGAAGACATTCTTGCGGTTTCAGGAACCATCATTCGGGTAAAAGATCTCTTTTTCAACTTCATTGTAAGAAGGAAGTTCTTAAAAAAATCTTATATCGAACAAGGCTACATTTATGATATTGTTGCTCAATATGCAGTTGCACATCCAGAGATTTCATTCGTCTTCAAGGCAGATGACAAAGAACTTATTCATACTATCAGATCTACTGATTATTTGCTCCCAATTCGGAAGGTATTTGGTTCAGAACTCGTACAAGGACTATTAAATTTAGGAGTGGTAGGACGCGATAAAATATCCATAATGGGATATATCAGTAAGCCAGGGAATCACAAACGAAACAGAAAATTTCAGTTTTTCTATCTCAATGGACGTAGTATTTTTTCTAACATCTTACAGGAAGCATTAGAAGAAGGATATGGCGAATATCTAATGAAAGGGGAATTTCCTTGTGCATTTGTTTTTTTAGATATAGATCCAGAGGAATTTGATGTAAATATTCACCCTCAAAAGCGTGAAGTTTTGTTTTATGATGAAAAGATGCTTCGAACTGCAGTACATGGTGCTGTTAATCATTGTCTTAAAACCAGTGATTTAGTTCCCCAGCTTACTCGTTCATCAATCAAGAAGAGACAAAGTCAATTAAATCTGTCAAAGATAGATTCCCGTCCTTCCCGAAGTCCAATTAAAGCGTCTCAAGTACAACTTGATTCAAAATCACTTCCCTCCGAGATAGAATTTAGTAATCAACCGCTAATGCATCGTAAATTCAGCGATGTCATAAAAAAAGCTGAAACCTTGGATCTAATTGGCGCAGATCTGAAGTATCGAGGCCCCTTAGGAAAAGAATTCATACTTTTAGAAGATGTTACAACTCATGACTTGGTTGTTCTTGATTTCCACGCAGCCCATGAAAGAGTAAACCTCGAACGTTTGATAAATCTTCATAAATTAGGAAAAGTTTCTATCCAAACTCTTTTGCAACCATTTGAACTCACTAAGCGTTCTGTAGATGAGCAGCTCATACCACAGCTCTCAAACTTGGGTTTCGATATACGAGTTCCTAAAAAGCAAGATGAAATAATTGAAATTCATGGGATTCCCAAAATACTAGCAAAAACTGATATTGAAACATTCTTTGAATTACTCTCATCAAAAATTGATACCTCACTCTTTCAGGATGAGATCACAAAAATCTTGAGTGTAATCGCCTGCCATACCTCTTATCGATCAGGAGATCAATTATCTTTTCGCCAAACTCAAGAATTACTATCTCGTTTAGCCAAGACTGAAAACCCAAATATATGTGCTCACGGACGACCAACCTATTTTAGAATCACGCATCAAGAGATGTTGAAACAAGCACGACGCATATAACTGAAGATTTCAGAACATATCAGGAAAAAAACCTGAAGGATCGACTTGCAGTTCAGTTAAGAACTCATGTCTATCATTGATTAATTTCATGATTTGAATGACATTTTTCCTTGTTGATTTCTGAAAAAAGAGATGGGTGTCAAAATATCTCGTCATAAGAGTTGCTCTAAGCGGATGAATCCTATTCTCAAATCCTCGTCCTTGGTTTGTTAAAAATATTGGAAAAATAATTCGTTGTGATAGTGCTTGAATAATTGCTAAAAGATAGGATTCAAGATGATTTTCCTCCTCTGGATTAATCCTATGAAAAATATCATCTATTAGAAGTATGGTTTTATCTGCAACCCCCTTAATTTCGAGATCATCAATAATCAGTACTTCTTCTTTCAATGACTTAGGTTGGAAGACAATAAGATTAGACAAAAGATCTTCTATAGGCTTTAATTTTACATAGGGAAAATTACCGCTAGCATCCACCAAAAATATTTGATCTATCCCTTCTTTAAGTTTTTGCCAGATAATTTGAACAAGAAAAGCTGTTTTATAAGTACCAGGTAATCCGAAAATATGAATGACCTTATTCTTAGCTTGAAAAATCGGGGATAACTCTTGATTCATGACTGATACATCGCTACGTGGATAATTTGTATCTCTAATATTAAGAAATCTGCACAGAATATATTATTATAGGCTGTAAGATCAGGGTCTACTATCTATAATGGATGTCATATTTTGGCTGTCATAGCAGTTAGAACAAACAATATGCGTTTTTACTACAAATTGTTGAAGTTAAGCCAAAACACATCTCTTAGAGTGAAATTTTTCTCAGAAAATCAACCAATACCACTGAAACACTTTGATTTAATTATCACAACTGATGAAGATGTCCATGAACAAAGTAATAATGGTGTGATTCATCTTAGATATGAAGATCTTGGTGTAGATACAGTCCCCAACTTAATCGGATTAATAGCTCGACATCAATCACCCTGTTTCCAAAAGATGCTCATTGGAATTGATCCTGGAGAGAAAATAGGTGTTGCGGCAATTTGTGATGGAATGACATTATCTGCGAAGACAGTTTATCTTGAAACTTTGAATAATACCATACAGGGCTTTCTTTTGACATTTCCATCAGAAGAAATAATCGTACGGATTGGCGACAAACCCATATCAATATCGACAGTAGTATTTAATAGAATTTTTGAAGCGTTCCAGAACATTCCTAATTTTCATCTGGAAATCGTTAATGAAGCCGCAACCAATGTTAAAACAACCTCTTCTCAACAGAATCTCAGTCTCGATGAAAAAGCCGCCATTGCAATTGGGTTTAGAGAAGGCCAACCAAAAACCCATATGGTAAGAACTGAAATTCCTCCTGGTCGTGTGAAAGAAATTCAAAACAGGAGTCGAGAATTGTCAGGCAATCTTACAATAGACTCTAAACTAGCCGAACAAGTAGCATTAGGGAAAATTTCAATAGAAGATGCTTTACGAGCTAAAACAGAACGTAAAGACGGTAAAAAGGAGAATTAAACAACAAGGAGGAAATAAATTTAACGATCAGAGGCTTATTTGTTGGACGTTTTAGTCCATTCCATCTCGGTCATCTTCAAACAATAAAATCACTCTTAGAAGAAGTTGACGAGTTAATTATTGTTATAGGAAGCGCCCAGCAATCACACACCATAACAGATCCCTTTACTACAGGAGAACGAATTTTGATGATTCATGAGACCCTGAAAACGGAGAGGATTGCTCTTGAAAATATCTTCTGTATCCCAGTCTACGATATTTTTCGCAATCCTGTTTGGGTAAGTCATGTACAGAGCTTCACTCCTTCATTCTCTATAGTTTTTACAAATAATAGCTTGATTCAACGCCTTTTTGTTGAAGCTGGATATCAAGTGAAATCGTCCAAACTTGTTAAAAGATCCATCTACAAAGGGTCGAACATAAGACAATTAATGATAGAGGGTGCAAAATGGGAGCATTTAGTACCCCTAAGTGTACAAAAAGTAATTGTTGATATCGATGGATTGAAACGACTTCAAGAAATAAAACAGACAACGGACTAAAGCAGAATTCTATAATTACTCTTATCAAGAATAAAGTGGTTCCCGTGCCTTCTACAAATCCTTTCAGGGCAATAAAACCCATCCCTTTTGCAGATGAGTTGTTTACCCTGTCTCATAATACGGTTATGAAGACTTCAATACGTGGAACGTCTGGATCATCTAAATCTGTACCACTAATTCGTAAAGCCAGAAAGAAAGAAGCAGTTAGGATAGAACTTCTTTCAAGACAATTAAGAGAGCGATTATTTCGAATTGTGGAAGAATTTCCAACTCTACAAGACGGATATATTCCTGATTTCTATGTTGAAATCCTTGATATTAGCTTTAGCATAGATAAAATTCGGCAGACACTTGGATCATTATCAGGTTCTGCAAATCTCATCTGGCAGATTAAGCGGGAGTATATAGGAACTGTGTGGCACGCTAGCTCGATATTAGCGACAAAAGATTTACGTAGAGCCGCATTTGGGCGTTTTGAATCGGTAATTAAGAAGTTAAAGACTCGACTTGAGTATTTAGAGTCAGTTCGGAAAGAAATGCGTTTAATGCCAGGAATTGATCTTGAACAACCAACTCTTTGCATTGCTGGTTATCCTAATGTAGGAAAAAGTTCTTTAGTGAACGGAGTAACATCCGCCACTCCTGAAATCGGAGCTTATCCTTTTACAACAAAAGAAGCGACGGTTGGTCACTTGGAAATCCCTGTGTATGCCTCTTCCTCACATACAGAACCTCTCACGCATATTCCTTGTCAAATCGTGGATACTCCTGGAATCCTAGATCGCGCGTTAGATAAACGGAATGAGATCGAATTGCGTGCTTTAGCAGCCTTAAAGACATTAGCTGCAGCCATTGTCTTTATCTTTGATTTTACTCAACAAGAAGCAATTAATGCTCAACTTAATCTCTATAGCCAAATTATCAGCGAATTTTCTGATGTTCCCCTTCTTCTTTTATTTAGTAAGGCCGATTTATTTGATCAAATAGAAAAAGATGCACTAGAAGCCTTTGGGAAGGAGAATTTTTCTACTCATCCCTTTAATCTCGTATCAATGAATGATCCAGCAAATTTACACGCTCTTCTGGTGGATTTCTTTAAAACAAATCAAAAACAAATTACAGCTATCATGAAACAGCAAAACATTCCAGCCGAGGATTAAGGATGCCTCGTTATGCTCTAAGATTAGCGTATATTCCAGATAATAGCTATAGTGGATTTAATCACCAACTTCATGATACTACAAACATATTTACAGTTGTCTGTAAGGGTCTACATAAAGCAAGGCTCATTCAATCAGAGAATGAAGTTACATTTGCGAGTAGAACAGATAGAGGGGTGGGAGCATTGAGCCAAGTGATAGCATTTGACTCAATAAATTCTCCCATTATTCCAGAAATCAATTCTTATTTACCATCTGGAATACAGCTAATTGGAAAAACGAACGTATCTGACGAATTTAATCCACGAAAAGATGCATTATTACGGACTTATTCATATTTTCTAGTGATTAATGATGATTATGACTTAGAACAAATGAAACACTCTTTCAATGCACTCCAGGGAACGCATGATTTTCGAAACTTTGCGAAAAATGACTCTACAAACCCTAAAAATACAATGAAGACCATTACCGAGACTTCGATCCTGCAGCTAGATGAAAACATTCTACAGCTACGAATATCCTCGCGATCGTTTTTATGGCAGCAAGTACGTAGAATTATTGGTCATCTTATAGAGGTAGCAACAACTGAATTAACTGTTTCTGATACAATTATCCTACTGAATGATCATTCAACTAGAAATAAACCTCCCTCTGCACCTCCAGAGGTACTGGTGCTGGAAAAAATTGCGTATAGAGATCTAATATTCGATGTTGATCAGAAAAGTGTCAAATTCTTTCAGAATGTACTAGTCAAGGCTGTTAAACGTTATCAAGGACGATCAGCGGTTAATAAGTTCATCCTTGAATCTCTTCCCTGAAGCTGAATCTCTTTACTTTGTTTCTTCTGCTTAGAAAGGGCTTATCTGTGGGTGTTTAGAGGAAAAATAATATTGCAGCTCTTCAGAAATTAATTAAGTCCCTGTTTTCCAGCTTGCTAAATATTTTTCTTGAATAGGAGTTAATGCATCGAGAATTATCCCTAAGGCCTCACATTTGAGGATAGCAACATTTTTATCGATATCTGGGGGAATCTCAAGAACTTTTCCACCTATTTTTGCCATATTATCTTTATTCTTAACAATTTGTTCACTTGCTAAAGCCTGTAAAGAGAAGCTTAAATCCATGACCTCTGAGCTGTGACCTTCTGCCGCCGCTAAGTTAATCAATCTTCCTTCACCAAGTAAATTGATTCGTCTATTATCAGGTAAAACGAATTGTTCTACAAACGGTCGAATCTGAATCTTTTTTACCGAGAGATCTTCTAGATCTGGAATATTGATTTCTACATTGAAATGCCCTGAATTTGCGATTAGACATTCATTTTTCATTACTTTAAAATGCTCTTTACTCAGAACATCTCTATTTCCTGTTGTTGTGACAATTATATCAGCAATTTTACTTGCTTCTAACATTGGCATAACTTCCATTCCTTCCATAACTGCCTGTAATGCTGCATGGGGTTCAATCTCAGTTATTATAACTCTTCGTGCTCCCATTCCCTTTGCTCTCATAGCCACGCCTTTTCCACAATGGCCATATCCCGCCACTACAAATACTTTGGATGCAATTAAATCCGCAGTAGCGCGTAGAATTCCATCAATTGTGGATTGTCCTGTACCATATACATTATCGTAAAGATTTTTACAGGGAGAGGAATTGGTCGCCATTATTGGGTATAAAAGAGCCCTTTCTTTAGCCATCGATTCGAGACGTATGATTCCTGTCGTTGTTTCTTCAGCTCCACCCCAAACTTCATCAATTATATCCTTAGAATCTCCGATTACTTGTTTAACTAATTCAATCTCTGAATCCGTTTCTCCACGTTTAAGCTTATGTAAAATACTTACCAAGTCA
The DNA here is from genome assembly GCA_019057635.1 of Candidatus Heimdallarchaeota archaeon. Taxonomy (GTDB): domain Archaea; phylum Asgardarchaeota; class Heimdallarchaeia; order Hodarchaeales; family Hodarchaeaceae; genus Hodarchaeum. Next base: position 7,170 of record DXJL01000139.1, on the reverse strand, counting down.
GCTCCGTCATCAATTGTAATATGGGGCCGAGCAGCAATGACATTGCCTATCGATCGGTAATAACCTTCGGAGTCCATAAATTTCCAGGCATACACATGAACTCCTTTCTCCACTAAGGCGGCAGGTATTTCATCCTGTGTGGAAAGAGGATTGGAGGCACACAGATATACTTCAGCCCCTCCAGCAAGCCAAGCATCACAAAGCTGAGATGTTTCTTTGGTAACATGAAGACAAGCTCCAATTCTTACTCCTTTCAGGGGTTTTTCTTTTTCAAAACGCTCTTTTATCAGTTTCAGGACTGGCATTCGGCTTTCTGCCCAGTCCATATTTTTTCTTCCAGCTTCAGCTAAGGAAGTATCTCTTATTTCAAAATTTTTTCCTTTTTCTGTTTGAATTTCCATCTGTGAAACCTTCAATAAAGGTAAATTTATTCCGATTTTTTTGTGCTATAAAGGTAAATGGATCCAAATATCGTATAGAGTAGAGAAATAAATAAGATCATACTCAAAGTGAGAATATTTGGAAAAAATACATAACTAATGACTACAAGGCCTGCGAAAATAATTAATGTTGTGTCTGAAAGTTGTCCCCTTTTCGGTGAAGGATAATGGACAATTTCTATCATAAGAAAACCAGTCATTATCGTTAAAAGAGACAGTATTAATCCATCTTCAGCAAAAAGCCATGCTGCATCTTGTAATGTAGCTAACGTCGCACTAGTCCCTATTAACAAAGCCGCCGCAGGGGAAGGGAGGCCTTCATAATAGATGGAGGTTGGGTTCGTCGCAAAACGAATTAATCTGATCCAACCACTAATCGTGTAAAAACCAGCGATAAATAAAGGGGTTAACCCAAAAATTCCTTGTTCATTCGTACCAATAACGTTGGTTTGAAGAATCATAATCCCGGGTAAGATGGCAAAGGTGAGAACATCACTTACTGAATCTGCATACACTCCAAAGGTCGATGTTGTCGGTGCTCGCTTTGCCATGAATCCATCAAGAAAATCAAATATTGCTCCAAGAATTATTAATTGTAAAGGGACAAATGGTAACGTTTCAGGATAATTAACGGCAATAATTATCCCTATAATTCCTGCAAGGGCATTAGAAAGTGTGAAAATGTGAGCAGCTAATGCATACTTGTTGAGAGGAGTCATAATGGATTCTAACCTTTCCTAGTTTGTGCAAGAACAGTTTTTCCCGCCTGAGTTCTATCTTTCTCTTGAACTACAATGTCGTACTTCTCTCTCGGAAAGTGAATATCTACCTCACTCCCATAACGAATCATTCCCATTCGTTCACCCTGATCAACATTCTCATTCTCCTTCGCGTATATAACACATCGTCGCGCAATCATACCCACAATTTGAACGATTTGATACGTTCCAAATTCATTTGTCAAACTAACTGTTTTCTTTGAATTTTCATCCGTTCCTCGACGAATAAATGGAAGGAAAGGCCAGTGTTTACCAGATTTAGTGGTAATTTCGGTTACTCTACCTGATACGGGCCAGCGGTTAACATGAACATCGAATAAGGACATTCGTATCCTAATAATTCCTTCTTCCGGTAAGATCTCATATACTTTACCATCAGCAGGAGCTAATAGATTATTAGTAAGTTTTAAGGTATTTCTCGCTGGATCACGGAAAAAATAGAGATGGCCTGCTAATAACAGTACATTAAATGGAATTAAGAAGATTAACCAATTGTATAGAAGAGAATAAAAGAAAACTATGGGAAGTAATGTCGTTAATGCCAATGTGATTTGTACATGTCCTTTCGCAAGAGGAAACATGTCCTAATCGAACCCCAGGATATCAGGTTCCATTTTATTTTGAATATAGTTGTTGCATGTTTCGTAAGTTTTTTTGAATTCGTCATCAAATGCCCATTTTAATTTTGCTATGTCATTTAATACTGGTAATGAAGTCATTTTCTCAAAAGGAACGCCATCATTATAGTTATCACGTATTTTGTAATAAAATTGCATAATCAGTTTTAATATATCATATTGCTTTTCCAGAGGACAGAAAGAATCATCTGAATAAGCATTTTGCTGGAGGAAGTCTTCTCGAATCATTTTCGCGGATAATAGAACAATTTTCTCTGAATCTGGGAGAGCATCAGGCCCAATTAGTTGAACAATTTCTTGAAGTTCTTTTTCTTTCTGTAATAAAGTCATTGCTTCTTCACGTAGCTGTATGAAATCCTTTGAAACATTATTTTGATACCAATTTGACAGAGAATCAATGTATAAGCTATAGCTCTCCAACCAAGAAATTGCCGGGAAGTGCCTTGATCTAGCTAAAGGATAGCTCAAAGCCCAGAAAACACGTACAGTTTTTAGTGTATTCTGAGTAACTGGTTCTGAAAAATCTCCCCCTCCAGGTGATACAGCTCCAATAGCGGAGATACTTGCAGTATGACCAGATAATGTTTCTGCTCTTCCTGCACGCTCATAAAACTCTGCAATTCGTGATGCTAGATAAGCAGGATATCCCTCTTCACCAGGCATTTCTTCCAATCGACCCGAAATTTCTCTTAGTGCCTCTGCCCATCGACTTGTGGAATCAGCCATTAATGCAACATCAAAACCCATATCCCGATAGTATTCCGCAAGTGTAATTCCCAAATATACCGATGCCTCCCGTGCAGCGACAGGCATATTAGAAGTATTTGCGATGAGAACAGTACGCTTCATGAGTTCTTCACCAGTTCTTGGATCTTCTAATGATGGAAATTCTTTTAATACCTCAGCCATCTCATTTCCACGTTCACCACAACCAACATACACAACTATTGTTGCATCAGACCATTTAGCTAGCTGATGTTGGGAAACAGTTTTTCCTGTACCAAAGCCTCCAGGAATTGCAGCCACTCCACCTTTGGCAATAGGGAAGAACGTGTCAAATATGCGTTGTCCAGTAATTAAAGGGATTGTGGCTTCCAGTTTTCGAATTACAGGCCTTGGCCTTCTAACTGGCCACAATTGCTTCATAGTGAGAGGAATGGTACTCCCATTGATTTTGACCCGCCCGATTTCATCTATAATTGTATAATTACCTCGATCAGCAAGATTTGAAAGGGTACCTAATTTAATATCAGGGGGCACCATTATTTTATGGGTAACAACGTTAGATTCCTTTACTTCACCAATATGGGATCCTCCAGAAATTTTAGCACCATTTTCTAGAATAGGAATGAATTCCCACTTTTTTTGTTCATCTAAAGGTGTGGTTGAAATACCTCGTGTAATAAAATTACCAGCTATAACTTCTAATGCAGGTAGCGGTCTTTGAATACCATCATAAATCTTCGTTAGTAATCCCGGACCTAATTCTGCACTTAACGGATTCCCTGTGGAGAAAGCTTGTTCTCGGGGTTTTAATCCTGTGGTTTCTTCATAAACTTGAACGGTAGAGATATGATCTGACTCAGTTCGATTGATTCGAATAATTTCACCAATTAACTGTTCATCGCCAACTTTTACAATCTCATACAATTTGGCGCTATTCAGCCCTCTAATTTCAACGACAGGGCCAGAAATCCTGGTAATTTTTCCAATTTGAGCATTTGGTGACATAATCAAACCTTCTTGTGGGATTGTTTATCAATCCTTAGTCTAACCGTTCACAATTTATGGGTCTTAAGATTTTTTTTCTTCGACCTGACGTAGTTCAAAAACTAACATCACATTGTTCCACCCTACTCTTAAAAATCGAAAATCAATCCAAATTTTCATTCTAAGACGAATCAATCTATCATTATTTACCAATCCATCTTTAAGTTTATTTACCAAACTTTCCAGACATTTAACAATTTTAAAACTGATTAGACTTGTTTGAGAAATTTCATTAGATCCTCTAAGGAAAGTATTATATTTTATCTGGCGATCTTTTACCTGAAAATTAATCTTGATGTTTAAGTAGGAGCAGAAAATTTTGGTACCTAATATTGGAGATCTCACCCCTGATGCTATTATCAAACTAGCAGAGCAATTTAAATCAGAAAGTAGAGTATCTAAGTTGCAAGAGGAACATGAGCTTTTACTTGTTAAAACAGAAATTGAAGGAATTGACAAACAAACAGAAATTGAGAAATTAAAACAAGAAATATCTTCTCTAAAAAGGGAAAAGAGTGAATCAAGTGATGAGACGAATCTTTTAATAGAGAACTTTAAAAATCAGACCATTCTCAAGGAAAGATTTGAAAAACTTGATCAAAAACGGAAGACGATTCAGGTAGAAGTTTATCAAGCTTTAAAAGATGAATACCTAACAGAATTCAATAAATTAACACAGGATTTGAGTGTATTTCTGAAAAAAATGGAAATTGCGAGACAACAAACCCAACCGTTAATCCAAGTGTTGAAATTTCAAATTGAAGAGCTTACTGTTAGAAGAGATGTTGAAGAACTCGCAGAAGATGATTTTAATGCTCGTGATAAGGAATTAAAAAGTGATTTGGAAAACAAGACAAATTTTTTATCAGCATTGGAATTCATTCTTAAACAGGTGAAGATTTAGTTGTCCATTTCGTTTACTAAGCGATTAGAAGCAGCTAAAAGACTTGTTGAACGAAATTCTGTGAAAAAATATGTAATTGATGGTCATAGTGAGCGGTGGGTGGTTGTTGGAACTTCACGTGATTATTTGAATTTAGTTACACCCGTCTGGTGTAGATGTTATGCATTTCAAAGAGGCTATTATAAAGATCCTTACTTTCAGTGTAAGCACAGCCTCGCTGTTAAGATAGCAATAAAAAAAAACAGCTACGATAAGTACGAGGTATCTAACAAAGAATTTGAGCCCCTCCGAACAGAGTGGCTTATCTAATATGCCTTAAAGTAAAAAAGTTCTAGTTTTCTTCATTTTTCTTAATCAGATCTGTAAGATTGTGTAAGAGAAAATCAAATACTAATTTTAGATCCATTCGTGTTGAAGAATTGTATCCTGCAGCTCCATCATGACCTCCACCAGTTCCTTCAAATCTCTCAATGAGAAGAGGGATGATATCTCGTCCCAAGGAAATATTTGTTGTTTTTGTAAACTCGGATGTCGCACGAAGGCTTATTCGAGAATGATCTGAAAGCCTGGCTACCACAATTGATAGATCCCCTCCAAGAGAAATTAATGACCTAGCTGCAGCAGCTTCAAAAGAACTAACGTGAGAAAGCAAGATTTGAAATTTTTTTATTTCTACTCTTTTCATTCGTTGTGCTGCTTTGATACATGCAATACGCTCATCAAGAGACCTTGTAGATGTGAAAAGAGGTAGTAGTTCCCTGTAAGCAGTTGGGTAGTCCTGTAATAAGTATATTATTTTGTTGAAAAGCTCATTCTTCACATAAAGGAATCGTCTAGTATCAAAAATAATCCCTGCAAGAAGACTTTTAACACTAATTGCATTTAGAGGGATATTTCCAATCTGATAGATCAGTACAATGATTTCTGCAGTCGATGTAACCTTCCTCTTCCGAATATCAAATAGTAATTTGGTTTTGATCTCCTGTTTGACATGATGATCAATAATAATTTTTTTTCTTTCTGGTTGGTTGAGTTTAAGAGGGATAGATGGATTATCAAGAAGAATTAGGAGTGTAGAAATATCATACTCTGAAACTATTGGTAATTCATAGTCGAGATGGAGGAGTAATTTCTGACTGAGTCCACTAAGGTCAGGATCATAAACAGAAACTTCTATCTGGGGATTTATGTATTTTATTAAATGAATCAAAGCTATAGCAGATCCAACAGCATCAGGATCGGCCTGATTATGCATTGCAAGAATAATTGACTTATTATTCTTCCTTAACCATGAAATAAACTCCTCTATGTTTTTATGATCAGTCACAATTATCCCTTTTTTACTTGGGTGACAAGTAATGATTCAATTTCGTTATGTAAATCCCAAACTCGTTGAATAATTGAATGTTTTTCATCTAAATGGCGAGAATATCGTATAATGACCTGTTCTGTTGATAATATTGCGTTGCCTTTTGAGATATTATCCGAATAAGCCACTACTTTCTCTTCTAATGAGTGGGGTAGAAAATCTCTATTTGGAAGATTGAATTCTAATGCTTCTTCTTTTGAAATACCAGCAAAAACATGATTTTCTATAATGCTTATTAGTTCTGCTGTAAAACTTTCTTCTTTTAAGAGCTTTCCGCCTATTATCCCGTGATCGAGCTTATGTGATCGTGATCTTCCAATATCATGAAGCATGGCCCCAGCTAAAACCAGATTACAGTCGATTATATAATTCTGGGCTTTCAGTGCTCTTGTGATTTTCATAGCAGTTTGTGTTGTTAGGAATAAATGGGTGATTACTCTATTAGGTACTGAAAATTGAAATAGAAGCTGTAAGCATTGTGAATAAGTGGGGATTGATTTCAGTACATTTCATCTCAATCTCGGATTAAAGTGAATAGATAGGGACGGGGGGATTTTCATGAGAAAGCCTCCTGCTTGTCTGATTTTGAACCCCCGGCCTCTTGGTCCCGAACCAAGAATCATTTGGTCAACGTATTTAATAAAAATACGATTAAAACCAATCTAGACCACGTCCCTTTTTTAATTCACTGTCTAATGAGTTTGCCACGTTTCAATCTAAACTTCTAAACGATTTAAATTTTTCTGGTGTAAGATCAATTAAATCTAAGAGAATGCCTCATTGGCGGCTAAATTATGTACTCGAACTCTTTGAATAGCTCTATCTACTATTCGAGTAAAAATAAATATCTAAAAGTGAACACAAGGTGAGATACTTAATAATATTGAAAATCTATAGATCTTCAAAGATCTCGTCAATTTCAGTAGGTTCTTCTTCTTCGCTTTTTCTCTCTTCCATTGTTGCTTTAACTTTTAAAACAAATCCTGAATACCGTTCCAATAGTTGCTCAACTTGATCATCAGTTAAACGATCTCTAGTTACCGCTTTTACATCAGTTGCGGTTTTAGGATTTAAATTGACTATTTGAACAGCTAATAATCTTGTTAAATCAAACTCAGATTGTAACATTTCCAAGACTTCTTCAGAATATGCAGCGTCTCTTGAGAGATTTTCTGCGTGTTGTGCAGTAACACGTTGAACATAATTAATACCTGATTCTTCCCTCAACTGAAGGAATTCATATACTTGCCCTAATGGTATAGGCTTTTCT
>DXJL01000138.1 GCA_019057635.1 Candidatus Heimdallarchaeota archaeon | reverse complement strand
CTCGTGTTATACTCTCCTGTAATTTATCATCTGAGTGCTTAATTGCTTCGATTGTTATATTTGTTAGAATCTTTGAAGGAGAGTTGCGGTGGATTGGACTCTCCATCATATCTGGGATTCCTCGCAAAGTGTTTCCTGAAGGTGATTGATCATGAATTCCAACCCATCGTAAATCCCTGGGCCATTCTGTTGGTTTACTTTCTCTATATAATTGCAATGTCTTTGTCTGCACTCCCTCGTGATCAAATGGATGAGAACCTACACGTGAGGGGTCGTTAGATTCTTCTCGTATGTCAATCAAGGGAGATATTTGTGACATAGTAGTTGGAGAGGACGAATTTGCGAATTTTGAAAAAAGAGGACGAAGTATTAGATCTCCAATCTGACACATTGCACGACTATTGAAGACAATAGGGAGGATTTGATTATCCCTAATTCTCTTTGGCTTGGTAAAATTAATTGATCCGTCAAGTTCAGAATCAAATTCTGTTAATATGCCATTATCAAGATTTCGATGAATTTTCCTATAATTTTTTTCAAAAATGATCTGATTTTTAAGTCCTGCAATTAATCGGGCTTGTGTTAATATAAAAGAATTAGAATAGCTAATTTGTAGGTCATTAGAATTAATTAAGGATGTAATTTGAGTTTTAATAGCTATAACACCAGAGTCTAGGATCATGGGTGATTTATGAGCTTGTACTAATCCTCTGAGAGATTGAGCATGTTCTTTTAAATCGCATAGTGATAATTCTGCAATTCTTGCATCATATTGCTTACTAAAAGCAGAGCTAATAGAGGGGATTTCACATGCAAAATCAAATGGTACAGAAGAAAAAGCTTGGGTTGGAGATGCAAATGACGGATTAAGTTTTTTCTTAAATAATTTTTCATTAAATCCATCGATTGTTAGGAAAATCATCCGATTATCCTTATGGTAACGAATACCAAATCCAAATTCTTCTGATGATGAAAGATCGACAATTCTACTTGAGGAAAACAACACTTGTTTACTAAACATCTGTGCTCCAAATACCTCTGCAGTAACAGCTCCAGAATCCATTACAGTTTTGTACACAGCTTCTGTTTTAGTCAACAATGCATTTTGAGTTGATTCCATACTTACTTCTTCCTCTCATCTATCTTTCTTGGACTTGAAATCGCTCGAATGACATGGTTGGAGACACTACACCACAGATTATTCCTCCACCTTTCGTACAATGTATATTTGAAATAAATAACTTTTTTCCGATATCTTTAAGGCCTGTTGTAAAATCCTCAATAGGGGAGGTGATCAATACTGATAAAGGGAGATTTTTATGCAAATTTCCATCAGTAAAGAGAATGGATTGTTCGGGTAAAATCCTAATCATATCATTCTGCCAGTCAACTGATACCTCTAATGCTCCTTGGCATAAAACTCCTTGCTGAATTTTCGTCAACATATCTTCTAAACTTACTTTACCCGCCTCAACCACGAGATTTGTTGAGGCAGGAAAAAGATATTGATTATTTAAAGATAAACGTGCATTGTAACTGTTGGTAACCTTTAATCTTTGTGCTGAATTAGAATCTGTAATGAAACTGTTTAAAACACCATTTACTATTACAGGTGATCTTTTACTTGGAAAGCCTTCGGCATCATGAGCAAATTTGATCAATCGTGAGTCTGAATAATTCGGTACATCATGAATAGTTAGAGATTTGGAAAAAATTCTTTTCTTATGCTTTTTTCTCCAAGGACTCCCTGATAATGCAAAATCACCATCGAGACCATGAATTAATTCATGAAGAATGGTTCCAGTAAGATTTCCGTCCATTATTACGGGCATTCTTTTCTTTGGGGGTAACGTTACGACTGCTGAATTCAGAAATCTGAGTGCTTTTGCTTTACCGATTGTTTGAGCAAGTTTAGGTGTAAAATTGGAACGATTTAGGGCTCCAGCTAAGGTAAATGACCGATGGAGTTTTTTTAGGGCAAACTCATATTTCATACTATATTCCAAGAAAAATTCTGATATCTTATTAAAGATTAAAGTGCCATCGGAATTTCCAAGATACAAGATCCCTTCCCTATCTTGATATCTAAATGCAGTTTGGATTTTTGGTGATACTCCCTTAATTACTGAATCAAATTTTTTGATAAATTGAATTTTTTCTTTTTCCCGCACCTCAGAGTCATTACCTTCGGATAAGTGATCTGTTCCTTTATTATTTTTGAAACCAAGAATTCGGTCTGGTAAAATAACATCATTCACTTGTCTGAATGCTTGTAGAGACTCAACTGCATTCTCAACTAATCGATTAAGAGATTGTTCACAAACGGATGTAGTATGACTATGACCGAAATATTCATCTATCCATATAGATAATTGTAATTCGATGAGATTAGACGTTTGTACCCACTCTTTTCTCCCTTGACTAAACGTCAACTCCATACTATTAAGATCAGTTAACCTGATTTCAGAATATTTAACCCCTTTTTCCTTACACAGTTGGTTAATAAGTGTTAAAATCTCGTGCAATCACAAACCTCTTGACTGGAAAGTATTAGGAGTAATTAGACAATAACTTGATTGGTATTAATTATATATTTAAGAAAAAGTACAAAAAATGTGAACCCAGGATAGAAAAAGAGGAGAGAAGAATAAATCATTTCTATTCTTCTAATGTATCATCAAATTTTGTGTTCTTGGGAGTTCTGAGATAACCAAGATTCTTCTTTCTGGTCACTATTGAGAATATAATTATAGCAACTAGAATTAGGCTAATCCCAAGTACAATCATAGTAATTGCTCCAGAATCAAACGCAAAATAGAGATTAATAAATACATCTACTGCCGTTATCACACCAACACCCGTTAATGCTCCAGCTCCAATTGGCATACCGATATCCATGAAACCTTCCACTCCCTTACTTTTGATGAACAATATTCTAATTAAACCCCCAATGCCCATTGTAACAATCAAGAAAGGAGGCATCGCTGTTCCAATACCAACACCTATAGGATTAATAGGGGAAAATCCTAACGGAATCCGAATCAAAACAAGGATTATACCTGCAAGAGCGCCCAATAAAAGAGGAAGAATCTTAAAAACTTCTAAGCTACCAGACAAAAAGGCAAGAGAAGTCTCAATTCCAGGATCCCAGGCCTGCGTTGGTAACTTCTCTGACCTAAGCCCATAAGCACTCCAGAGAAACAAGGCTACAAAGGGACCAATAAGCATAGGTACGCCACGTCGAATAAATTCACTTGCTCCGACTTTCCAATAAGTTAAATTGATCTGTTCTGCCATGACACAATGAGCAATATACCCACAACCTGATTGCTGCGCGGAAAACGTTACATTACCTACAGAATAAGCGGGATAGTTCATCCGAATCCCGGAGAAGAAAATTGTAAGAGAAAACAATTCTGGTGAGGGTGCAACTCCCATTCCCATGGTTCCGAGGGATCTAGTTATCATCAGATTGGATAATAGCGGAAAAAGGGTAACTAAGAAGAGGACTACAATAATCCAAAGTGGATCGAAATAATCGGATAAGAATATCCAAATCACACCATAAATAACCCCTACTCCAAAGAAAACTAATAAACTCGCAGTTAAAGGCAATTCACCTTGCTTTGAAACAGTCCGCATTTTCTTTAGATCTTTAAGAGATGCAACTAACAATTTGCTTGAAAGTAGAATGGGAAGCATTGATCCTACAAAGATTATTGCTGCGGAGAACGATATTCCCCAAATACTTTGAGATTCACCCCAAAGTGCCATTATGGCTCCTTTAGAACCCCCTTCACTAGTATACGTAAGAAATGACCATAATCCTTCAAAATTTATTCCCTCAGCGAACCAAGAAAGATCTGCATACTGTCCGTAAGGATTGAATCCTATAGTCCACAGAAAAGCTAGCATTGGCATAACCACTAAGGAAAATGTGAGGGCTCCTAGAAGGGCCCCAAAAGAAACTTCCTTGGGAACCAAGAAGCCTAAAATTAAGAAGAAAGCATTGAAGCTAATAGCAAAAAATGCTCCTTTCAATATTGGATGAATATTCCATAACTCTTCTGTGAAGAAAATACTTGTTTCAATTATCTTCCCCCGAGTTCCTGGATCATCCACAGGTAAAGCAGGATTCAATAAAGGAAGCCAGTCTAGAATGGATCTGATAGGTTCGATATTAGTAATGCTATACATCAAGTCAGGCAGATTAACGTCTAGAGTATTTGGAATGTACAGGAATGCCATTACTATGGTTGCACCAATTAGACCTCTCACGAAATATTTAAACCGATAATCCATTTGTCCAGAGGCAAGATTTTGTACGGTTTCAGCTTTAAGCGAATGAATAGGCCATGGCATAATCTCTAATTCCATATAATACTTTCTGAGGATGAAACCAAAACCTAATCCGCTTAAAATACCGATTTGGTAAAGGAGGAAAAAGAAGATAATAGGAAAAAGCCAATCAACTGCAATAGGTATTCTATCGGCGATAATACTTGAATTAATATCTGGTAACATCCACCAAGGTAGTGTTATTCCAGCATCGATTATTTTTTCATGAGTTGCAAATTGAATCCAAAAAACGACCGTTGATGATGATAAAGCAGGTGTTGCTGCTAAGACTAATCCCAATTCTTGCTTTGTGGCTTTTTCTCCAGTCCATGCAAAATATCTAGAGATTATTAAGCCAGCGACAAACATAAAGGCCCAGCCACTGAAAATTCCTGTTGTCATATCTGCGTATGTAGCTGCAAATGAAAAAAATCCACCTAGAACGGTCATAGCCAGTACTACCCGTAATGACATCTCCCGTTTTTTAGTAACATTAACTGCTGAGGCTTCTAGCACCTCTTCTGCTCTATAATCGCTCATCGATTCTTACCTCTTGTCTGTTATTTCCAGATTGTATATTGAGAATAAGAGATTTATGGGTTATTTACACGTAAAAACAATAAAAGCAAGTCTTTCTCCCTTATTCTTAAGAGTTACGGCATATATTGAATATTTAAAGTAAATCTCACCAAATTTATCGTAAAAAAAATGAGGATAACTCCTTTTTCATCTATGGATAAGTCCATATCCTTTAGTAATTTGGTAGGGAGATTTGCATGTTTAACAGTACTCGGATTTAATTTAGCAAATATAGAATATTATCTAAGGAAATTTTCTTTATCATCATAAAATATATCAATATATAATTTAGCCTTCATTTGCGGAGATAGATTTATGGTTAATTTCCAGAAGAGCATTGAAACCTTGTTAGGTTCTACAGCTGGATTTATGTTAAATATATCTGTACGCAATCTTTCACGCCAGCGCAGAAATACGATTCTTACAATACTAACGATATTTGTAGCTATGTTTAGTTTCTTGCTTTCTGTTTCAATTGTATCTAGTGCTTCAATTAGTGTTTCCGAGTACACATACACAAGTTCTGGAGAAGGTATGGTAATTCATGATTATGGCCATTTCTTTAATCAGGACGATTTTGATCAATTGAAGACAATCACGAGTATAACCTCCAGTATTCCTCGCATTCGCTTAATGGGACGTTTAAGCTACAACCAGTTAATTATAAAAAACAGCTCAGATATCCTACGCTCCATCTTATTTCCTTTTGCGAGTAATTTTACATTAGAAAATGAAATCTCGAACCTTTCCCATGTCTTAAGTGTGGGGGAATTACCTCAAACTGAGAATGACATCTGTATTTCTGATGACTTAGCTAATGATCTACAACTACAAATAGGGGATCAGGTTACCATTCAAACAGATTTTTATAATATATCAGGGATTATTGATGCTTCTATTCTTTACACATTCACTGATTTCACTGGAAATTGGATTCTTCCTGAAGATGTTGAGTCGGGGACCCATCAACCAATTCCGAGCGCTAACGTGGCATTCATGTCTTTCCAGTCACTTTGGCGATTATTACCCGCAATAAATGAAGGTTTCATTACTGACAATGCCTATAACGAAATTCAAGTAAGCTATGAATCTGATACAGAACATCTTGAGTTAATCCAACAATTACTTCCGATCAAAGTTGGTCAGACTAGAGAAATTACAGTAATAGATGGTTTTGAGCGACGGAAGTATTCCGTTGATACACAGATTTCTGTAAGAGGATTCACCTTTATGATCTTTGTATTAATCATCGCTGGTTTAATAATTTTAAATACCCTACTTGGGGCGATTTCTGCACGTATGAAAGATATTGAAGTTTGGTCTAGCGTAGGTGCTAATCCTAGTCATATTAAATATAATTTCATGTTTGAAAGTATGATTTTTGGTGCTATTGGCGGAACTTTGGGATATATTGGTGCAATTTTATTTTCTCTTACAGGTATTATCCTTGGTTTTCAAACCAGTATTACTCCCGAAAAATATGATTTTAACTGGTTATTCCTAACAATCTTAATAGCAGTCATATTAAGTGTACTCTCCGCAATCTATCCTTCACGGAAAGCTTCAACCGCTGTCGTTCCAAGTCTGAAAAGATCTTGGAAACCTGGACTCGGGGAAATGTTGACTCAACAATACACATTTGACGAAGAAGAAATCCCCATTACGCTTGAACCACAAGATTTTGATGATTATGCTAGCTACATTCAAACTAGAATAGATGTACCCACGTTTTTCAAGGTTAAACGTAAATGGCCTGTACAAACTCAGAGTATTGAGGGTGATAGGATAAAAAGATCTTTTAAATTAGATGTTGCAGTTTTTTCTGCAGAGGGAACTTATGCTTTAATATCAATGTGGAGCATTGAAGAACCTAATGTTCAAACAATGAAAGTTTTTGCACAAGTTAATCCATATTCATCTTTTGGTGAAAGTTCGGGTTGGGCACAAAGTAGTACTAATTTCAACAAAGCTTCATTTGATGTTCTAAACATGATTAGACAACTGTCACTCAAATGGCGTGTTGAAGGTAGAAAATTCGTTATTAAACGTGATTGAATAATAATTCCCCCCTAACAGAGAGAAATAACCAATGGAAGTTACAAATGATTACATAGAGTTTATGGATTATGCAATTACTGCATTGAATCAGAGAAATGTCTATTATGGAGATATTAGATATACCAAACAACTCGAATTGAAATTGATTGCTCGGGATTCAAAAATTGCGGAAATTACACGAAGCGTTGAAACTGGAATTGGTATTCGAGTTCAATCAGAGAAGGGAGCACCACTCGCGTTTGTATCTACGAGCAATATTTCCAAAGGGAGTCTTAGTGAAATCATTGAGGAAGCTAACCAAAGTAGTCGTACTCTCGCGAGTCTCTCTTCCAATGATGAAGTCCATTTTGCAGGGCAACCAATAGAAACCCAACATTTAGTTCATACATCAAAAGATTCAATATTCTCAACAGACTTGAAAGACGTTAAGGATTATGCCCTAGCACATGTAGATGAAATAAAGCAAGAGGATGTTTCTTCTGCAAGCTGTGGTTTGGCAGGAACAATTCAATATAAGCACATAATAACAACGGAGGGTTCTGATGTGACATTCATCGTTGATGGGGTTGGTTATAAGGGAGATGCGACAATGAGGAAGATGGGAAAATTCCAGACTTATGCTGATCGTAAGGGAGGTACCTTTGGTATCCGAGATCTGTACACACTCTTAGAAAAAGGTAACTTGGCAGAAGAAATAGGAAAAACAGTTAGTATGATGATAGAGGGTAAATCTATCAATTCAGGTCGATATGACGTTATCATAGATCCCGCTTTTGCAGGACTTCTCGCACATGAATCTTTTGGCCACATGACTGAAGCGGATGCTATCACAACACGTGCATCAGCGCTTACTGACAGATTAGGAGAGCGTTTAGCTCCTGATTTTGTCTCCATAATAGATGATCCAACACTTCAGCAAGGAGCATGGAATCTTCTTGATGATGAAGGTGTAATTGGCAAACAAAACATCATTCTCAACAAAGGTATTTTAGAAAGTTATATGTCTGATCGAAAAAACGCTTATAAACTTGGATCGGTAAGTACTGGAAGTAGTAGGGCCTCAGATTATGGTTATCCACCCATTGTTCGAATGAGTAATACTTCCTTCCTCCCACATGACCATTCATTTGATGAAATGGTGGAAGATGTTACAAATGGACTGTTTTTGAAGGGACATGCAGGAGGAGAGTCAGGAACTACTGGTAAGTTCTCATTTCGGAGTCAAGTTGGATATCTAATTGAGAGAGGAGAACTTACTGATATTATTTCGAGTGTTACACTCAATGGAAATATTCTAGATTACCTAAAGAAAATAGATGCTGTGGGTCGTGATTTTAGTTTAGAGGTGGACTGTGGTTTTGGAGGATGTGGAAAGGGGGGTCAAAGGGCACTTGTTGGATTAGGGGGAACATATATACGATTTAGGGACATTTCGGTTACCTCAATAGCACAACCTAGGATGCCCATGATGGGGATGATGAAATGAGTGATTATGAACAACTACCGAATATTACTGAAAAGCTTGTACGCTATGGATTAGCTAATGGTGCAGAACAAACTGAAATATTTTGTGTAAAAGAAAAACGGATATCTATCAGTCACGATGGGGAAGCCATTGACACTAACTCGAGTGTAACTGCAGGTATTGGAGTAAGAGTTGCCATTGGAAAAAAATGGGCTTTTACTTCTTCATCTTCTCTTGATTTACAAAATGCTGAAACAGAAATCCTGGAGGCGATTAGGATTGCAAAAATACGTGAAGATGATCCTGACTTTTCTGGATTTCCTTTAGAGGGTCATATTCCAGCATTCAAGCCGAGATTAGATGATTTGAAAAATATTCAGGTTGAAGAAATAATTTCTTCACTTGTAGACGCACGAAGGAGTGCACTTGATCTTGATAAAAACCTCAGTAATGTTCAAGGTAGCTTTCAAGTCAAATTTGGCAAACGTGCAATATCTAATTCTTCAGGCTTAAATTATTCTTATAATCGTGGAAGCTATACTGCTAGTTTTTCTGCTGTGGGTTCCTATGGGGAAAATCGGTTCTCTGAAAATTCATTTACAGGTGGAATAAAACTCTCCTATGATTTTGAAAATTTGGCTTTAGATGCTGCTCAGAGAACAGTAGACATGTTTCAACAGAGTACACCAGTGCAGGGAGGAAACATGGATGTTATTATGGAACCCTTTGCCGCTGCTATCTTTTTTATTGGTATAAGCAGAGTAATCTTCAAGGGGAATTTAGCATTAACTAATCGAAGTATTTTGACATTAAATGACTTAGGAACTCAGGTCGGATCAAAAGCTCTAACACTCATTGACGACGGTCTTCTGGATGGAGGAATTAAAGCCGCCCCAGTAGATGATGAAGGTACACCTAGTTCCACTACCCCAATTATTAAAAACGGAATTCTCACGAATTTTCTTTTTGATTATTCGAGTGCTAAGAAAGCTGGTGTAGAACCCACGGGTAATGCTTTACGAGGAATTGGCCATGGTGCAAGATCATATACCTCTCTCCCTACGATTGGAGCACGTGATAGAGTGATCGGTGAAGGGGAGAAAACCCAAGCTGAGTTAATCTCTCAAACCGATAATGGAATTTTGATTGGTTATCCAGCTGGTATCTTTCTTGGGAATCCAATGACAACAGATTTCACAATATTTCCAACTCGTGTTCTCAGGATTAAAAATGGAGAAATAATTAGTCCAGTTATTGGAGTTTCCATGGCTGGAAATGGATTGCAATGGTTAAAGAAAATCATCGCCGTAGGTAATGATTCTAAGATGATGGAATCCGTAGTATCCCCTTCTGTAGTTTTCTCTGATATAGCTGTTAATTCTAGTAAACCAAAGAAAACAAGTATGAAAATGCCTCCAATGATGGGATAAAGACTGTTCAAAGGATCTTTGTGAACCGCAATGACAAATATTGTAAAAGGTGTGATAAGTGAAATTTGGGCATCAAAACAAATCCTTTCACCAATCATTCATTTATGTGACAAAATCGGCCCCCGACCATCAGGTTCAGATGCAGCTGATCAAGCTGCAGACTTCATTCAAACAGAATTTGAAATTGGTAATCTAATAACGTCCACTCATGAATTTACTCACAATTCTTGGTCACCAGAAGAATTTTCTTTTGCTATTGAAAACCAAACATTCCCTGCAATACCATTCAATCTTTCAGGTAATGGTCAGCTGTCAGGTGATTGTTATTACATTGCAAATCCCTCTAAAAAAGCTTTTGAACATGCTCGATTTGACGGGAAACTTCTTCTTGCTGAAGCATCCCATGGAATGGGAATGCATAGAACAGAAATTCTTAAGAAAGCTGTCGAAGGTGGTGCAATCGCGTATATTCAAGTTGCTAAAACTCCTGGTGGTATAGTGGAAACAGGAATTATCTCGACCAAGGGAATAGCTGAAATTCCTGCAGTTTGTATTTCTTATGAAGCAGGGCATTTTTTGAGAAGAAAGTCCCAACAAGGTGGAGTTACGGTTACAATTAATGTAAAAGGAAAAGTTGGGTTAGCCATTGGAAAAAATGTTATAGGAAATATTAATACTGGATCAGATGAGACAATTATCCTAGGAGCTCATTATGATACTTGGGAAAATGGTCCTGGCGCATTTGACAATGGGACTGGTATAGCAACCTTACTCAAACTCGCTGAAGTATACTCACAACTAGAGCAACTCAAAGTTAATCTTCAGTTTATCGCGTTCAGTGCAGAGGAATTAGGATTCAAAGGATCTACGGCTTACAAAAAGGAGATTGTTGAGTCAAGAGAAGTTTCAGTTCCTCTTATGGTCAATTTTGATTGTACAGCTTATCCGAGAGGACAGAGAACTATTTCTGTTTCCAATTCTAATGCAATTAATGATACTTTAGGTCATCTACTCGAGTATTTTAATTTTGATTCCACTATCAACACTCGTCCCCCATTTGGAACAGATGGTTTTCCTTTTTATCTATCGAAAATTCCAGTCGTAAGTTTAGAACAAATTGATAAGACAAAACCATCCTACATGCATACAGCCTTTGATACCCCGGAGAAATTGACAGAAGATTCGTTGAAAAATTCAACTGCAATTGCAGGAGCAGTATTAGGGGAGATTATTCGACAAAAATATACCTGAAAAGAGTGAAGTGAAATGAGAGATAACATAGGTGATGTTATTGGAAGCATTTGGAGTTCTACAGATGTGTCACAAAATTTGAATTATATTTGTGATACAATTGGTTCTCGTCCTGCTGGAAGTGAGTCAGCTCATCTAGCTGGTGAGTACATCAAAAAGAAACTTGAGGAATATGGGTTAGAAACTCATACACACCGTTTTGAACATCCTTGTTGGGAGAAAGAAATAGCAGAGTTCTTTCTAGATAAGAAATCGTTAGCTGCTATTCCATTTCATTTTTCTAAATCTGAAGACCTTTCAGGTGAGTGTTATATCCTTGATAATCCCTCTGAAAAATCCTTCGAACGTGCAAGCTTCCAAGGAAAGATTCTTCTTGCAACACCTACTAAACAGCGTCATGGGGGTATGAGTAGGAAGGACATGTTCAAAAAAGCTGTTGAAGGAGGAGCAATTGGTTTCATTCAAATGTCAAGTACATTAGGAGGAGTTTTGGAGACAGGTAGTATAGGAAATGATTTCACTGAAATACCAGCTTTATCCTGTTCATATGAAACAGGAAAATTAATAGATAGGATGCAGAAACGGGGAAAAGGTGCTATTACTCTTTCAATAAAAGGAAAAAAGGTAAATAAGTCATCTTATAATATAATAGGAGATTTATATGGTAAATCTGATAATATGGTGATATCTGGTGCTCACTATGATACATGGGATATAGGTCCAGGAGCTTTTGATAATGGTACAGGTATTTCTACTGTCTTAGGATTAGCTGAAACGATCAGTAAATCACCTATTTTAGATAGTTTACCAAATTCTTTACGCTTTATTTTCTTTTCAGGGGAAGAACTAGGAATTCTTGGTTCTGAAGCTTATGTAAAGGATTACATTGATAGTGATAAAACCCCTAATGTGTCCTTAATGTGTAATTATGACTGTACAAATATTAAAGGAGGGGTAAGAGGTGCATTTACTTCCAACAGTATACCAATGCATAATCATATTGTTGACTTTGTTGAATCGAGAGGTTTTGACATTAAAATGAGTTTACGCCCTCCTCATGGAACAGATGCGGTTCATTTTGCACACCGGAAAATCCCAACATTTGGTTTGGCTCAATTTACCGCTCCGAGCTATATGCATACAGCATTTGATACTCCAGATAAAGTAGACATTTCTGGCTTAAAAAATTCCACTGCTATCGCAGGAGCGATATTAGTTGATGTCATTACGCAACAGATAGTATAGAACCACGGATTTCAATACATGAAGTAAAGGAAGAAAGGAGAATAATACAAAGGTGACAGTAATCATAATAAACCGGCTATTCTTATAATTAAAATAGAAATCTAGGAATGTTACCAACCTATAAATCTTATAAGTGACAAAATCATTAGAATAAAGACATCAGTATCAGCAGATATCATAAAAAATGGATTGGAGTAGAAATTGAACTCCTGGATAATTAAAACTATGTGATTGAGTATAATTCATGTATCCATATTTAGTTAGATAGTCATTTTTCCTGTATCCCATTCTGAACTTAATAAATCCATGATTATCGAATCAACATATTTTCCCTCATGATAATACGCATCACGGTGTCTTCCCATAAGTTTGAATCCCACTTTTTCATAACAGCGTTGGGCTTGAGGATGATCAGCGAACAAATCTAATTCTACGGAATGAAGATTAAGGGTATTGAAAGCATACTCACTAATCAGGCGCATTGATTCTGTTCCAAATCCTTTATTCCAGTATTCCGTGTTAAAAATTACGACACCCAAACTTCCTCGCTGGGATATTTGGTCTTTAATATCCAATTCTAAATGTCCAATGTAGCGATTATTCTCTTTATGAATGATACCAAAAATGTGACCTTTCCCCTCGCTTCTAATTTTCCATCCATATTTAATCCATTCAACTTCCTCTTCCCTAGATTGAGGAGTTTTATTTAAAATGTTACTTCGATGCTCTGGGTTATTCCAGTGCTTCATTAGCTCATCTACATCATTTAGTTCAAGTCCACGTAAAATTATGTTTGGTCCTTCTAGCATTTTGAGTCACTATTTTACTAAGGTGTTAATTGATCCAGGATTTGCTGCAACTCTTTTGGAGAATAGTTGCACAAATTACGGAGATATCTTTGAAAAGACCTATCCTTGCGTAAATCTTCAGAAATTTGATTAATTGGCCTTTTATATTTCCTCTCAATGATTGTGAAGAATTGTTGCTCTTGTTCAAGCATTAGCTCATTAATAGCTGTCATGACGCGTGTAGCAATCTTTTTCGCTATAGGGAAAAAATCAGGATCGTCTTCTTTCCATCCCCCCTCCTTCTCATATTCTTCAAAGGATAGGGGATCCCCGAATGACACAGAGATATATGCCTTGTATTGTGGTAAGAAACCCCCTCGAGATAATGCTGTTCCTGCTCCATGGATGAACATGGGAACTACTGGCAATTTTCCGTTCATCAACAATATAACGCGGCCTATACCACTACGTGGCTCTTTTGGCAAATTAAAATAATCATCCACTGGTGATTTACCAACACGCTTCCCCTGTGG
>DXJL01000137.1 GCA_019057635.1 Candidatus Heimdallarchaeota archaeon | reverse complement strand
TTATTAAGCGACCTTTTCTGGGTATATTTGTTTATTTTACTAGGAATATCATGGCGATTTTCCCCCTTTTACAAAAAGAGCCATGCAGATAACATCACTAAAGTCATTATTTCAATATTCTTCCCAATTTCGATAATTTCGTCATTTGCAAAAGTCGAAACATTTGGAGGGATAATTATTCTACAGATTGCAATAATAGCTACCTTAGTTCACCTGGGAGGATATTGTTTTTTTATATTTCTTACTCGTAAAGAAGGATACACGCCAGATAACGGAGCCATTGCATTTACTGCCACTTTTCCAAATGCGTTGTTGTATCCGTTCCCAATAATACTTGCATTGGAGGATAAATTAAGAAATGATGCAATAATAAAAGGTGTATTCATAAATGATGCAATTTATTATGCTACACTTTTTGTATTTTTTGCCATGATACTACGCAATACTTTTGGGATGTATATGGGGAGAAAATTTCGTAATAAATCACAAGGGGTTGAAGAGGACGACAAACAAGGAGATTTACTGTTCATGAAGCTCCTTATCGATATGTGTAAATTTCCCCCGTTCTTAGCAGTCATTGTAGGATTTATCCTTCATCTCCTAGTGGGTCCAGAAATAATCGGAGCTTTTCCAGGGTTGCAGATATGGAAAACTATTGCGTTATATGGATCTTTGTTATTAGTGGGCGTTTCTTTTCGAGATTTGAGTGATTTACATCCCCGAAAACTCTTTACAAGGCATACATTTCAAGTTTCGGGAATTAGGTTCATCATAGTTCCAATTTTTACCATTATAGCAGTATCAATATTTAATTTTGCACCAATTATAGCCATACCCCTATTAATTCAAAGTATGGCTCCTCCAGCGGTTTCGAATATTGTCTATGCAACGTTTTTCAAGCTAAATGAGTCCTTAATGAGTTCTGTTATCACAATAGTAACATTATTAGCATTAATAGTGTTACCCTTTGAGTTACTTTTATTTTTCACCCTGTTTCCCTTTTAAAAGTAAAAGACTAGTAAAGGTCATTTATCAAGGATTTTAGCTATCTGATAATTGATAAGTAATCAGAAAAAGGAACAATTAACCAAGGTTAGTGATGAGAGGATCTATCTGTGTCTGAAACAATTTGGACTATTGTGAAAAATGACAAATTCTTTATCGGAGTGTGTATTACTTCCAAAGGAGTATTTGGAAATACAGTCCCTTATCGAACTAAAGCCATAGTAGAAGAGAAAATAGCGAAATATTTTCCAGAGAGCAAGGTAGTCACTAATTATGACAATGAGGCATATAATGAGTTAGTGGAGGAAACAGCAGAGATTATTTACCAAAGGTGGATAGGAAAGGACTATCTCGTCCAAAATAAACTTCCACTTGATTATGGAGGCTATTCCCATAAACAAGTCCAAGTACTGAAAACATGTATGCACGTACCGTATGGCACAACACTCTCCTATGGTGAATTAGCCGCAAAATCTGGTTTTGAAGGAGCTGCTCGATTTGCTGGTACATGTATGGCCAAAACTCGTTTCCCTATTTTGATACCCTGCCATCGCATTACTCGTGCAAACTCCTTAGGAAAGTATGGCGATGATCCAAACATGAAAAGAGTGTTACTTGAAAAGGAAGGTATCGATGTACTAGGTCTCTTTAGAAAAACACGAAAGATGGATTCTCCTCTTTAAGTTCGAGCCTTTCTCTGGTGTTTTGTTAAATTACCCAGCCAAAAAACGTGACAATATAAACTGCTTCTCCAGGGAAGTAAACTAATGCAATAAATGGAAGCTTTACAAAGGATCGTGGAATATTCTTGACTAAAATAGTCTCCCCAAGGTAATTATAAGGAGTCTCCCCTCCTAAGTGACTCGTAACTAATTCATTTGCCCTATCTTCTGTAATCCACGGTGCCCAAGCTAAGATTACAAATAGACCCAGAATGAGTATTGCCCGTAGTCGTCGTTTTTCTACAGAATCCATTTTTCAATCTGCTCAAGATAAGAGCGACACTCTTTTTATTCCCATCTACTGAATACTAATTCGTGGGTTTTACCAGAGTTCAATTGGATGACCTAGAAATAGCCCAAATAGCAATCCAGCCATGGTAATAAAGAGTGTAACTAATAACACAAAAAAATGTTTCGTTTATCTCCAAGATATTTACGAGTGACAAGAATACTTTGAATTGATAATTCAGGATCAGCTAACAGATATGCTAGAAGAGGACCGCGGGCCATTCCAAGTTCCAAAAAGATTTTCGCTATTGGTCCTTCCATTAATGTGGGAAAATACATAAACACTCCAAATAAGACTCCAGTGAGGTTAGCCACTACAGTATTTCGACCAACAATATCAGCAATAAGATCTGGGGGACAAAATATTTGATCAAGCCAGCAATTACCACACCAGTGATAACAAGAGGAAAGATAGATTTCACAAAAAACCGAGTTTCTGTGAGCCAGCTATCAATTTCATCAGCATTAAATTCTTTTCTAATAAATATGAGCAGATAACCTGCCAGATAGTGGATGTGTGACTCATCCTGTCCAGAACCATTTTTCAAATAGTTGTCTAACAAATTTAGTCGTGAAGAGAAAGATAATCTACCAAGGTTAAAAGCGCGCTTTCCAAGGCACCCAGAATAATTTGGCCAATATTCACTATCGATAAATCCTTTTGACTTTTTTCAGCTAAAAAACTGAACTTTATACATTTCTCTTAGCCAGTGAAAGTTATTCTATTCTTTGGGGAGTAATCGATCCGACTACTTGAAAATAGATTAAATTTAGGTTATAGGAAGGCCATTAAATTATCAGAAGTATGATCGTCAATCACTTTTTCAGTCCGATAGACGTTTTTTAAGGTAGACGTTTTGTACAAAGCGCCTGTAGGTTCAACTAGCTTATCGATTGAGGCAAGTAAATTATGAATCTCATCCACTGTAGGATAATGATCCCATTCAAAGGCATAATCCTGCTCACCTACAAGAACAGACGATTTTAGTGATTGTATTGTACTTGTAGTCTCGACATCTTCTACAACTTTTTCAATAGCCCGAAGAGCTTTCGATATACTTGGTCCGTGAATCCGGACGAAGCTGAAAGTTGTATGTGAACCCCGACGGTCAAGTTCTGCTGTTAATCGGCGAGAATGATATCCCTCTGTAGTAATGGAATAGCGAGTAGGTAAACCAGTAAATATGTCATCAATATATTCAATAAGAGTTAATAAAGGCTCAGGAGTGGGTGCTTTTTCCCAGTGGTAAATATAATCATACTTACCAATATTGATCTCACCACGCTCGATGGGTAATTCAGCAACTACTTTCTCTTCTAGATTATGCAATCGTTCAATAGCCGCAGGCATCTGTGGGCCGTAAATGCGTAAATTAGTTGTATTTTCTTGCATATTTACATCCTTCAAATTATTGGAATTAAGCTTTTACCAACAAAAAATCTTTACTTATTAGTAGGCAGGACACTTAGTGAAAGGAGAATTATGTTCCTTATAAATTGTTGTTTGCTTCAATAATTCAGGACGATTTTTAGAGAAAATTGATATGGTCGTATGGAATCTTAAAGAAGGTGAAGGTGAGTAATCTGGTTATAAAAATGGATACTGAACTTTGTTCTACTCTTCAAGTTTAGTATGTAAAAATTAACGATGTGAGTAGGTATTTGCCAATGAAATTCCCCATTTGAAGTGATCAATGGCGCTGGCAATTTTATAATAGACTTTAACATTGTACTCATTGCGAATAAGATCTATCTTACGTGCAAATGGTTTGATCCACGTATTGGGAAGTTTAAGATAACCGAAATAATAATGAGGGTTCTCTTCTTTCTGATAGAAGACATCGACTTTGGGAAAAGTAAGAAGGTGTGAAATCCACGGGATTTTATCTTCAACATCTGAAATAAAGAAGAAAATCGACAGATCCAATCCGATGTTGAAAAATTGATGAGCTTTGAAAATTAGATTTTCATCGGTGTACTCTTTTAATCGGTTCGAGACTTCCATCCTATTTACTTGAATTGCTTTACTTAAATCATTGAGATTTTTAAATCCGCCTTCTCTTGCGATGAAATCTAATAGATTAAAATCTGCTCGCGTTAATTTTCTGAAGGAGTCGAAGGTTGGTCTTAGATTTAAATTTACATCAGCAGTTGGAGTAGTTACACTTGTTTCGGGATTTGAAAAGAAGAATGTAGGTGGATTCTTCCACGTCGTTTCTCCACTGGAGAGACTATTGAGATTCCAGGATGTTGTACGCTTTACCATCGGTTGAACCATAATCAAATCAAGTTTATCTTGAAGTTTAATCTGAGCTGCAAGCTGAGATGATGGTAGTTGCACAATGCTGAAGTTTCCTACGGTTAAATTGCACGAAAATAGCAAATTTTTCTGAAATTCTTTTGGAAACGGATTTTGATGAATGTAAAGGAATGATTCATATCCTAATTTCCCCATGTCAATAAATTGAACAGGACGTACAATTTGGAGCAGATTGAGAACTTTTAATCTACGTATTATCGTTCGGGTTGAAACATCAAGGATTTCAGCAAACGATTTATTCTCTGGGTTTTTGAATAAGATAGATTTTAGAGGTTGCAAAGTTTGATATGCTTTCATTATACCTAAATCTAATTCATCAAGAGGGACGGTAAAATTAGTTAAAATGGGAAATATTATTTCGTAAAGTTCGACCTTGCTACCTCTATTAATACCCATCCTTAGTTGCTTTAGTAGGTCGAATAGTATTCCCTTATCATTATACGCAATTTCGTATATGACTAGAGTTAACGGAAAAAGAAATCCTCCTCGTTCACCCCATTTCAGATAGACAGATGCATACGAGTCGATCCATCCCTTGTGCTTTTGTAGATTCCCCTCATCTTTGTATTTTTCAAAAAATGGGAGGATATGGGAAGGTAGTAATGATTGGCATATCTTAAGTGCATTCTCAAGATTGCTATTTTCAGTTAGATTGTGAATCTTATACCAAATATCCAGAAAATCAAGAACAAAGGTATCAACTTTCTGTTCATGATTTTGTCGGATCCTATCGACTATTTCTGGACTTTGGTGTTGAGGTTGCATCCTATTTCGTCCCAAGTGATATACGAGGGTCATCGTATAGTTTATAAGGATATCTAGTAAAGTTATCAGTAATTTCAGTAAAAAGATACGGAGATTTTCTCTAGTCTAAAAACTGAAAATGACGACTTTAAAGAAAATGGTGAAAATAAATGCAAAAGAAAGAAAGAATAAGAGAATCGAAATTCAATGCTGAACTAGTACTACTAAAAATGCTTCCTTTGATATTCATGATATTATTGTTCATGGTTGCTTCCACTGTTGGCGCGGGTATGAATGGTCCACTTGGTAGCGGAATTGATTGAATAATATTACATAATATCTAGTACAAGGATCATAGTAAATTTAATCGTTTAGCTGAATGTGGGATTTATTTCAGTTAACGTACAGATTCAACCAGCTGTACCAAGATGAGAGTTTAGTACAGGATTTAGTGTCAATATTAATAGAAAGCACAAGGTCAAAATCATCAAAATTATTTAAGATTTCTAAAGACCATTCTAAAAGTAAGTCCTTCTTAGGTTATATTTCCAAAAAAAAAATATCTACTATCGGGGAGTCACTCTTTTCCTAAGAGAGAAATCCTAAGAGAAGTATTAGGGTTTCAAAATTCGTTTGTAGCTGAAATAGTTATGAACTGACGTTTTTGAATTGTTTTTATGACCAAAGTTTAATCTTATGCTGAATTCCTAGATTTTATTTTATTTCATTAACAAAATGACGTTGAAGACTGAGACAAATGAGATTTTAAGTAAATCCGACAAAATAATCCTTTTTCCTTACCCATTATAATTCAGGATATCAGAGATTGTTCTTGAAGAAATATATTAGATCTCTCCTTAAAATCGAAACTAGTTACTAGTTTGATCTTGAGGGGTCTTTTATTACCGTATTTTTCCCAGCTCAAATATTCTAATACTGTCTGTGTTTATTGGGATGTAATTTCTTATAACCGTGAGACTGAGAGAGATTACGGAATCTGAGAGAAATTTAGCTATTCACAAATTAAGTAAATTCTTTGTTGGAAAATATTTGTTGTGGATTCTGAGTAAAATTAATTAGTCTTGATAAAAACAACACTTTGAAAGCTATGAAAGTGCTGCAGATTAATATCGAGGAAATACCTGAATCCGAATTAAAGCCGAAATATGAATCCGAAGAAAACATGGGCTTTGGACAGATTAAAACTGATAGAATGTTTACAGCTAGTTATAGAGATGGAACATGGAAAGACCTTACAATCAAGAAATATGCCCCAATAATTCTAGATCCTACAGCGGTGTGCTTCCATTATGGTCAAACCATTTTTGAGGGCCAAAAAGCCTTTTGGACTCAAGAAGGGCATATTAACCTGTTTAGACCAGAAAAAAATGCTGCCCGATTTAATCTATCTGCACAACGTATGATGATGCCAGAAATTGATCCAGAGATATATTTAACCGGATTAAAGGAGCTCTTAATCATTGAAAAAGATTGGGTTCCAAAATCCAAGGGATCAACGGTTTACATTCGGCCCGCAATGATAGGAACCGAACCATGCTTGGGGTTACGCGCATCTAACGAATATTTATTCTTTATTATCCTTTCACCCTCTAGATCATATTTCCCTGAAATTCTGAAGCTTTATGTCAGTGAGCAATATATTAGAGCAGCACCAGGAGGAATGGGGAGTGCCAAAACAGGAGGGAATTATGCAGGAAGTCTTCTTGTGGGACAGGTAGCTAAAAAAGCGGGGTTTGATCAGGTCTTATGGCTTGATGCGATCCATCGACGTTATGTAGAGGAGGTAGGAGCAATGAACATCTTTTTTGTTTATAATGATGTTGTTTATACGACTCCAATAGAGAGTGATACCATTGTACATGGAATCACACGTGAAAGCGTAATCCAGCTTATTCAAGACTTTGGGTATACTGTTAAAGAAGAATCACTTGCTATTGATAAAATTGTAAGAGGAATCAAAGAAGGAGCTCTCGTAGAAAGTTTTGGAACGGGAACAGCCGCATCTATTGTTCCCATAGGCAGCCTATTTTATCGAGGGGAGAATCATATCATTATTGAGTTTAAGGTCGGATCTTTGACGAAGAAAGTGTCAAAAAAACTCCTCGATATTCAATATGGTAACATTCCAGATCCATATAAATGGATTGTTCGAGTGATATGAACGAGTAATTTATGCTTTACTCAAGACATTAGATGAATACCATTTCGTATTATTTGGAAATTATTTTAGAGTAGTGAATCACGAGGTTACTTGCTAACCCAGTGCACACACCCATTTCGATGTTTTGTCGGTAAGGAATCTCCAGAAACCTTTATTATGAAATTAAAAGAAAGGTTTATTATGAAAATGAAAGGTTTTTTCATTCTGAAGGACTGTGACTAGAACCGCTTCTGGCATAGGTATATTCGCAGCTCTTCATAATAGGTAATTACTCTGGACTGTTAAACTAATGGCTGTGATAAAATCGACCGCCTCGGTTATTCCTGCCAATAGGATTAAAATAGAAGTATCTATAAGACCTATCAAAAGAATTTTTTATGTAAAGTAAATGAATTTGGATTTGTAACTTATGGCTGAGATTAAATCAATCGCTTCATTCATTCCTGTCAACCGGCTGGAAATAGAGGAGTTAGTTGATCATTATCATTCTATGTCACAATTGCATTATAAAACTGCATTTAGAATGATGAAAGAAACAGTTAACCGTTTCAGAGGTAAAGCATTAAGATCCGTTCGGTGGGTATATAATCAACGTCTCTTATTAATAGAGAAAATTGTACCTGGACCAAATGAAGATGCTTTAACCGCTGGTATTCAAAGCTTAAACTATGCTGTTAAAAGAGCAGGCATTGATCCCACTCAAATTGATGCATTATTCGTAGTATCCGAATCCTATCCCTATGCTGTAAAATCTAGTACAGCAATTGCTGGAAAAGCGGGATTGACGAATTTACGATTTGGAGTACGTGGAGAATTTGCCTGTAAACCTTTCGGAGAATTCTTAGAGATTGGTGCTGCACTGATAGACGCGGATCGTTGTCGATATGTCGCAATTACTGCCACTGATGCTTCTCAAGGAGCACCTGGTGATGATCTTGAATTTTCCGCCTCTTTCTATTCAACAACACTTATCCTAGGGAAGGATAATGGCATTGCTGAACTTAACGGGCGTACCTCCGTTAATTATGATTTTTCAGACTTCGTTAGAAAAGAAGGGCAAAGTTTTCCTGAACATGAAGGTCAGGGTACTAGTTTAGCCTTTCGTGGGATGATTTTATCTGCTGTTAAGAAACATGTAGAACGTTATTCGATTGATCCCAAGTGTCTTCCCAATAAAACTTGGGTTATCCATAGTCCGAATGGTTCTTTCCCGAATGAAGCCTTGCTTGATATTTCAAATTTCTATGGGGTCAAACTTGCAGAGAAAGAATTTGATGCTGATGGTAAAATGCTTGGTATCAAACCTCAGGTAAATGTTTCGAACTTGGCGCCCCAAATCGCCAATGGATATTCTGCAACTGTTCCTACCGCATTGTGTGATGCGATTGAAAGAGCTAAGGATGGCGATGAAATTATGACTGTTCTTTATGGTTCAGGTGCTGGTTCAGATGTCATTAGTATAAATGTCAAACAAAATGGGTCTAAAGCTGCAACTAATGGTGTTCCTACTGTTCAGGAACAGATTGAGTATAAGCAAAAAATATCGGTTGATGATTATATCCGATTCCGAGATAATCCAGATAATGCAGCCAAACATATTGCTTTAATTGATTATGAACCAATCTCAGAAGAATTTTATGAAGTTGAAGGATGCCCAAAATGTGGAGCCGTCTATTTCGGGGATAGTTGGAGCAAAGACAATTTTCCAGATTTTTCCCCTCCAGTGAAATTTGAAGCACTGAAAGGTAAGTGTTTACGAGGAATAAAGAAGGATGCTTCCGATGCGAAGAGAATTTGCGGAGAGCAATTAGAAACAGTGCAAATCCCTAAAAGAGCTCGGATCAAGAGTGTAAACTTTTTCGGTCCCTCAACGAAAAAGGCTGCGGGTCATCCTGGCAAACCCTACTGGGCAATGTTTGATCAAAAGATGGTAAGAGGTTTTAATTACAATCCTAAGATTTGTAACTTCACTGAAGGAGAAGAAGTGAAAGCCGTTATCGGTAGCTGGCGGCCTAATCCCAAAGATTGGGTTCCTCTATTATATGTACCGATGTTTACTCCCTTACGTCGAGATTTTAAACCAAATTGAGTATTCACAAACAAATTTATTATTTTAGATGAAGTTTTCATCTCGCTCCCTTCTTTTTCTTAGTGTTGACACTTGGGGCAGAAATACGTACTTCTGTTTTTTTGTATTAATTTTTCTATCAATGATCCACAATCCCCACATGGCTGGTCAATTCGTTGATACACCATATGCCAGCGTTGTGCTTGCCCTCCTTCTCCAGAAGGGAGTTTATACCGAGCATCAAAAGAACTTCCTTTATCATGAAAGGCCTTTAAAAGAATTTTTGAGATAGATTTTCCCAATAATATTGTTTCTTCTTGTGTTAAAGTTGATATAATTCGCTCAGGATGAATTTTCGCCTCAAACAAGATCTCAGCTTTGTAGATATTTCCAATGCCTGCTACTAGGCGTGGATCCATTAAAAGATCTCCGATCTGTCTATTTTGAAAACGTTGTTCAGCAATTCGTTCTACAAAATCCTGAAGTGGAAATTCCTTGGTTAATCCATCTATTCCTAATTTCTTGATTGGAGGATATAGTTTTACTGCCTCCATTGAGGAAAAAATCCTAAATTGACCAAAATTGCGACTATCGTCGAAAATGGCATAAGGAGGCTTGCTCATTTCTATAATGACCTTTGGATGAGTGGTTTTTGTAGATATTTCTTCTTTAGTATCAACAATCGTCCAACATCCAGACATACCAAGATGATTTAGGATAACAGGTTTTTTCTCAAACTCCCAAATGAGGAATTTGTTAAAACGGTGAATGTTCCTCAATTCTTGACCTCTGAATAGTGAGAACTCGTCTTCTTTTCCTTGATATTTCGGATATTTCTGTGAAAGGGGTGTTAGTGTTATTTCCTTCACTTTTCGAGCAGTTAATTGTAGTAACTCTAGACGAATTGATTCAACTTCAGGGCCTTCGGGCATTAGGAGTCATCCTGTATTTTTGGGCTAAAATCCTTTCCGCTGAATTGAAATAATGCCGAAGCACCAAGAACCATCAGAAGGATCCCAATCAGCTGGCCAAAAGGAATAGTTTCTGAGAAAACGAATACCCCATAGATAAGAGGTAAAAGCGTAGCAAAACTATTAAACAGTGGGACGACAATCGTTGCACGTTCTTGTTGAAAGGCTGTCTGTAGAGTTAAGAAAGAAAGGATTTGAAATATTCCAACAAATAACAAAGCTATTAAGAGCGGAATCAATTCTTCGGTTAATAATCCTAGCATTTTTGTGTATGCAGAACCAAGTCCAGCCGTCACTCCGGAAGCAATACCCAAAATACTTCCATTTTTTAGGGGAAAGAGTAGTTTCTGACTGATCTTTAATATAAGGAGACCAATAAGAGCAACGATAGTAATTACTAGGAGTAACAATACATCAACCTCAACTCCGTCATTAGTAACAGGTATAGAATAAATTGGTATAAATATAACTCCTACAAGGATTGCACAGAATCCTATCCATTCGTAAATGTGTAATGATTCCTTTAAATAGAAAACTGAAATACCAGCAAGAATAATGACTCCTGCATTACTAAGAGGAGCGATCACTGTTAAAGGTGCCAATGAGATCGCAATCAAGAAAAAAAGCCATCCTGATGTTGTTAACAATGTTCCAAATAACCAGATTTTACATTTCAGAATCTGTCTAAGGGAGTTACCAATATCTTTGGTTATAAAGGGTGGAAGTTTTTCTGCTTCGCTTTTTTGAAGTACAAATCCAATATTTAGAATGATAGTCCCAGTTAAAGCAACAAGAATCGGGATAAACATAATAAAACACTTGATATCCAGTGTTAATAGATCATTCTGACACTCTTATCGGTATGTGATGTTAGTTGGGCTCGAGTTTCAGCGGTGAGTGGATTCTTAGACAAATTCAAATATTTTAGAGAAGGGAGAGATAAAAGTGTATAAGGGATAGTCGTAAGCTGATTCTGTTGTAAATCAAGAATTTGCATCATGGTTAACCCTTCACTTGATGTAGGGAGTTTTTTTATTTGATTATTACTCAAATCGACTTTTTCGAGTGATTTGAGATCGCCAAAATTCTCTGGAAGGGAATGGATCGAACATGAATAAGCAAACAGGAATTTAAGATTAATTAAGTTACTAAAGTTCTCTGGAAAGGTTGAAAGTGGATTTTTCGATATTGAAATTTCACGTAAATTCTTCAATGTACCAATAGATTCAGGTAGATTCCTTAATTCATTTTTAGCAATGCCTAGTTCACGTAAGATGGTCCAATTACTCATGTCTTCAGGAAGATGTGTAAGTTGATTCTTAACCATGTGAAGAATTTTTAATGATGAAACTTTCACTAAGCATTCAGGTACTTTAGTAAATGAATTGGCCGAAAGAGAAACTTCCTCTAACGTTTTGAGATTCTCTAATTGCTCTGGAAGATCCTTTAATTTGTTATTTCTTAGGTTCAAAGCTTGTAAGCTAGCTATATTGCCAGTTGATGATGGAATAGTTTCCAATGCTAAATTATCAAGGTCTAATCGGATTAATGCTCTACTTTCGAAGATAAAACGGTGGAGGTCGATCTGTTTATTACAAGAGTCACAGATTTCCTGATAAAATTCTTTAATTAGTGGTGGCCAAGAATCCATTTGAAATTCCACTTCTTTTAAGAGGTGAACTAACAATCCTTACCTAGTCCGTTATATTTATTTTTACTAGAAATTCAGAGTACCTCTCCTTCCTTGCTGAAGTTACTCTTGAAATACATTAGTATTTTAGGTTGATTGGATGAAAAATCAGTTTTCTCGTGAATATGTATACGCAGTATTACAGGCACTATTCGTAACTGTTTTATGGAGTAGTTCTTGGGTTATTATTAAATTTGGATTAGATGAATTGCCTCCATTATTTTTTGCAGGACTCCGTTACCTGATTGGATCCCTTCTGCTTCTTACACTGGTTTTCAGTAATTCTTCTCATCGTAACACTTTGAAGCATCAGGATAGAAGACTGTGGATGATGTTATTTGTTTATGGATTAGTGTTTATTACTTTTACTCAAGGAGGACAATTTTTGGCCTTATCCCTCTTACCTGCCATTACGGTGTCCTTCCTCTTGAATCTTACTCCATTTTTTGTCATTTTATTCTCCCTCTTCTTCCTCCAGGAATCACCTACTAGGTTTGAGATTATCTTCTTTCTTATTGCACTAGCAGGAATTCTTTGTTACTTCTATCCGTTCAAATTTGAACTTTTCTCTGTCTCAGGATTATTTGTAGGGATAGGTTTAGTTGTAGTAAATGCTCTCTCATCAATCATAGGTCGTGGTATAAATCGTGGAAATTTTGTTCATCCTTTGTTAATTACGGCTATTAGCATGAGTTTTGGCTCCATGTTTCTATTATTATCTGCTTTCAGCTTTGAGTCAATACCCCCTATTTCTTTCTCCTCCCTCATCATGATCCTTTGGCTGGGAGTCGTAAACACAGCATTAGCATTCACTTTATGGAATAATGCTATGCGTAAGATAAGGGCTATGGACATTTCCATTATTAATGGAACTATGTTTCCCCAAATTGTATTTCTTTCGATGATATTTCTCGAGGAGATGCCTTTAATGAATGAATGGATAGGACTAATAATTCTGCTTATTTCTACCTTTACCATACAATTCAATAGAGCAAGGATGAGCGGAAAGGAGAGTTCACAGGGGAGCGCATCTTGATAATTCTATATGAGGTTTTAGCTTGAAAAAAGAATCAGTCCAACAGGGATGGAACTGGTTAGAACTCATGGATAAAAGTGGCTGGGAAATACCCGATGGTCCTGTGATGAGATTAGTCTTTTCACTAGAGCAAAATCCTGAAATTAAAGTTTATGATCTTGGTTGTGGAATTGGGAGACACACGGTTTTTTTTTACGGCTCAGGGATACCAAGTATTTGCGAGCGACATCTCAGAAGAAGCAGTTCAAGAAACCAAAATGTGGTTAGAAAAAGCTGGTTTATCAGCAAATGTTAACCAGGGACGAATGACACAAATAGCTCATCCAGATAATACTTTTGATTTAGTAGTAAGTTTTGATGTTATATATCATGCATTTAGAAAGGATATTGTGAAAACCATTTCCGAAGTGTATCGTATTCTAAAGCCTGGAGGAGTTTTCTATGGAACTCTTTTAACAAAAGATAGGGGGTCTCAATTTAGAGAAAAAAGCAGTCATATTGTTGATGAGCAGACAATTGTTATAAAAAGTGGGGTGGAGGATGGAATTCCTCGTTTTTTCTCCCATATGGAAGATGTATTCGATTTCTTCAAAGATTTTCACATTGAAAGTTTAGTCTATAATGAGGTGTTCGATACCGTTCTGAAAGACTTACCCAAATAGGACCGCTAGGAATAATTGGGAAAAATTATCCTTAACTCTCTTTGGCGCTGTTCTTCCTGATTCAGCGACGCGAGCCGGCATTAATGCAGGTCTTACCGCCTCTCCACAGGCGTTTAAGGTCTCCGCAGAACTCTCGGCGACAGGAAATACACATGACTTTCCTGATTGATTAGTAGCTTTTCTTCTTATAAACCTACTAAGCCCTGTAATCTAAAACAAATTTGCTTGTTTCCCGTTATTCTAATATCAAGAAGTTATATAGCGCGTCATTTTAGGTATAATCCTATGAGATCGGTTGAACACTCTATTAATCCTGTATTTTATCTCTACTCCTCCTTCTAAGATATCCCGCTTTCTATTTCTCTTCTTTCCTCAATGTCATCTTGTCCTATTTGTCTATAAATGTCCATATCTGTCAATCTATCCAACAACAGTATTGACCCCCTATAATCTCGAGAATGTCCTTTCACAAAAGGGATGGGGTCATTTTCGATTTTTGATAAAGAAAACTGTTTGAATATTAACCACATTCTCAAAGAACAGTGAAGGGAGTTTATGTCTTCACTTCGGTATTCCAAAAAGCTCTTTTTCCAAGATATTTTCCCATATACACAATACTGAGCATGATGGGAATTTCCCAGAATAATCCCATTGTTGTACCTAGAGCAGCTACTGATCCAAGTCCGTACACGGCAATAGCTGTTGCAATGGCTATTTCAAAATGGCTGGAAGATCCGATAATCACTGTAATAATAGCTTCTTTGTATTGCAACCTGAATATACGGGTAATAAACACATTAAACCCAACAACTATCACAAAACCTAGCAATAATGGAATCGAAACTAAGACGAGTAGTTCTGGATTTTCAATAAGGGTGTTACCATTTAAAGCAAATAATAAAATCAGAGTAATCAGTAACGCAACAATCGCTACTTTACCAATTATCGGTCGGTAAGTCTCATTGAACCAAAGATCTCCTTTTTTTGAAATTAAATAATTCCTACTTAATAATCCGAGAAAGATTGGTAATCCAATGAACACAATAACCGATAATGCAAGACTAACTCTGTCAATAGGGATATTTTGAATTCCAGTGAGAATTGTAACAAGTGGAGCGTAAAGAATCATTATAGTAATTGTATTCAAACTTGTATTGACAACATTTTGTTCTTGATTTCCTTCTGCCATTAATCCCCATACTAATACCATTGCCGTACAAGGACTGGCACTAAGTAAGATAATTGCAGTTATTAGTTGGTCGTTTCCTGCTAGAAAGAAATTCGCTAATACAAGACCAACAATTGGTGCGACTATCCAATTTGAGAAGAGAGTGAGGATTATTGGTTTTGGATTCCTACCGAGTTTTCTTAATTCAGAACTCTTGAGATTGAGTACTGCGGGGTACATCATAAGAAACAAGCAAATACCTATCGGAATGGAAATTCCTCTTATTTGGATATTATCAATTGTTTCACTGATCCATGGTAGATATTGGGATAAGAGTATTCCTGCAAGCATACATAATGGAATCCACACCACCAGATATTTTTCGAATAAGCTTAGTGCTGATTCCTCTTTGTCATGTTTAATGGCCATTGAGTCATGAGTTTCCATTGTTTAATACCAGATTATTGTTGATTTTAAAAATAGATAATTTTATAAAACGTATTCACTTTTTGTTATATATATTTAAGAATTTTGATATAACTACTTAAAATAGTTTAACCCATAAGATTAGTGATTAATGTGACCAAAATCGGCGAAGAACAATTTAAAACTCGTATCATACAGATATTAGGAAAATGTGAGGGCATAGATAACGCTGAAGACTATTATCATAATCTGGGAGCATTATCTATGGCACTGAAAGCGGAAGAACCGTTTCTCTTCATAAATAGTATTTTTGAAGTTCTTGGAAATACTGACAGATTGTTGATTATAAATGCTTTACGAGAGAAAGATCGTTGTTCTTGTGAACTTGAAGCTATGTTACAAAAGTCGCAACCTGTAATTTCAAGGGACTTAAGAAAATTAGAGAATTTAAAATTAATTCAAGGATGGAAGAGGGGTAATTTTACTCATTATTCACTTGTTAAACCAACATTTAATCAATTAAAGACGTTTTTAGCGGACTGGTTTGAGTCAATAGGAAATTGGTTTGAAGAATTGCAATTAGTATAATCAGATTAATTGTTCATTGCTCCTACGGGTTAGACACGTTATTGCCATTTAATTCGTTTGCTTTCTGTATCTCTTAGAACTTTATTAAGTTCTCCAATATGATGCATATTATGTCGAAGCAGGTACAACATTTTTTCGATTATATGCAACTTACCATTGTCAAAACTATCCGTACCGAAAAGGTCTTCGTTAGTAGATTTTTCCAATCTCTGTGAGATACACTTCTCAATTTCATCTAGATATTCGATTAAATCGTTTTTAGTAAGGCTTGACATTTTTCTTAATATTGTCTCCTCACTGTCATCCGTCCACGAAAAGCCTGCCCTTTTCCCCCATTTCATTCCTTCAGGGGTATTTCTATGGTAATATTCGGCTGTTTCAATTATATGATAGACTGTATTGGAGAAAGACCAGTTATTTATTCTATTAGTCCAATTTTTATCTGAAACATTTTCAATTGCCTGGCGTAACATCTGCCAGCTATTTCCAAACTCCTTTGATAAAACATTGCCAAAATCACACTTAATTTCTTGGTTATTCAGCTTATACACCATTTTAATAACATAATTTATTTTTAAATTGATATTTCAATTTTTCTTACCGGTACAAACAAATTTTCGATAGAACGGGCCTTCCCAGTGAATAATCTTTGTCGGTGTTGCCTCTATTTTAATATAATCTGTTATTATTTCCATTCCTAAGATTTTTGCTGTAATATCGATTCCATACTTTTTTTGTAAATCATCATAACATTGTTGTATTTCACTTTGAGACGTAGAAGTTCGTGTTGTCGTCTCAATCATTATACCTTCGTGCTGTAAAGGATCTTTTAAATGGGTTTCATCGAGAGTAAGAGTTAGATAGGGATTATTCTGTAAATTTTTCCTAATCTGAGATGACCTTTTTGCAATGAATGCGATTGTACATTTGCTAGGTTCATTTACAAAAATAACTGATTGAATTATTGGCTTCTTCAAGCGATCCATTGAGCAAACGTATATCATAGCTTTTTTGAGAAAGAATCGTGAAATAGTATCTGGAATGTCGCACCACTTCCCATCAATTTCACATTTCACTCTCAATGGTCAAACTCACAACCTTAAAATTTGATTAATTCCGATCTTGAAGCTTTGGACAAATAAAATTCCTCTGGTATTATTTCAATTATCGTTCTACTTATGATAGGAAACACCAGCCACGCACGAGGTAGGTCTTTAGTTCCTCTCAAATATTCATTTATATAATGAGGATACTTCAACTGAAATAGTAGATAGGTACGGATCATTCGAAATCCTAAGATAAGAAAATAACCGACTCCGGTTCTTATATTGTAGCCATAAATTCTTGCATGTCCAATAGTCAAGAGTCCTGCACTTTTTGTAAAATCACCTTGATTTTGAGAGTCAATTAAGATCGCAATTTTATTAAAATTACGTAAATTCTTAACTTTTTGACTTCTATTTGATGTAGCAATGAAAAAATTTCTACCGTTGAAGATAAATAGAGTTGGAGTAAGATGGGGAATTTTTCCTGATCTGATTGTACCAACTTGAGCAAATTTAGCAGATCTAATCAATTTCATTATGCCATCAGGAATAGCTCGAAGATACATGAACCGTAAATGAATAAGCACTGCTGTTGAAAGGATAAAAGTAATACTAATATAAATTAGTAAAACAATGAGTATTATTGGATCCAATAACCCTAAAGGGATAAGTGTGAACCCTCCACATATAGATACAAAATGAATACGATCAGATCCTTCTAAATTTCGAATGTCTATAGGAGAAAAATGAGATTTTAATAAAGGTGTATTAAGGTAATGAGACAAAATGAGATTTCTTTTTATTTGAGTTAGAATTAGATATAGAGATAATCCTAATCTGTAACATAGATCAAAAATTAATAAGAAAATGAATAACATAAGAAGAGGGGGCAAAGATTCTACGTTCATAGCAGACCGGAGTTGCGTAAGAAAATTATCTGTCCCTAGTGAGGGAGAGGTAAAGAGATAAGTTAACACAGCTGTGAATATAAATACACCAAGGACTATGGATGAAGGATGGAATAGATTTTCAAGGAATCCAATTAAGAATTTTTGATTAACCTTATTGATTCTCTCAATTTCAACATTTCTTAAAGCATTCGCATAACGAAATATACCTATCGTCCATAAGAATAATCCGAAAGCACCACAAGATCCTGCGATCATAAAACTGAGCGGAATATTATAGATTAGATATAGACAAAGCCCCCAGATGAAATAGACTAGAAGTAAAAGAAAGACGTTCGCAGGTGATTGAAATCTGTTGAAAGGCCAAAATCCTTCAAAGACTTGTTCTTGGAAGAATTTATACTTCTTAAGAGGCTGCATTGCCCCGAGTTTCAATTTGATCCGTTCTCCATGTTTTATTTCTTGGAATAAGGAACTCATGCGCTATTTAAAGCTTCTGATCCTCATCGATTTCCGATAATCAATTAATAAAAATGAATCTTTGTTGCGAAGAAATCCTAGATCGAAAGCTTTATTTGAAACTTCGTTCATTTTAATCCCAGACAAAGATGTTAGAACGTCTCCCCCCACGAGAAGAATACCGTACTGTATATTGTTGCCTGTGCACCGAGTACAATAAGAAGCAAAATGAGAATTATGAGTGTAAGACTTGCCACCGCTTAATATGTGCCTCGTGTTTACAGGATTTGAAAATGGTTGGGCTTGAACGATGCCCCTATTGTGCCTCTTCAATTGATCAAGCGAATACAGAAAATTCTGATCTTCTTGATAGTAAGAGCGGAGTTAAATCTGTTAAATCGTGGAGAGAACTAGGTAAATTCTATTACCAAAGAAAAAATTGGGAACTGGCTAAATTTTTCTTGTTAAAGGTCTTGAAATGTGATCCAACCGATAAACGATCAAAAATCATGTATATTGAAGCTGATAACAAAAGCAGAAGTTATTTTTAATATTGATCAAAATGTTATTATTCCTTAGTTTATGGTTTAATTTCATTCTGAAGAGGTATGCTAAATGGAAACATGTATCTTTTGTAAGATTATTGCAGGGGAAATGCCTAGTATAAAATTGTATGAAGATGAAAAAACGATAGCTATCTTAGATATCTTCCCTATTGCACGGGGACATACATTAATTATTCCCAAAGCTCATTCAGAAACCTTATACGATATTCAAGTTGAGGATGCAAAAGCAGTCGGAGCGACTGTCAGTCGAGTGACGAAAGCGGTTAAACAAGTCTTAAAATGCGATGGAGTAAAT
Organism: Candidatus Heimdallarchaeota archaeon; assembly: GCA_019057635.1. Lineage (GTDB taxonomy): Archaea > Asgardarchaeota > Heimdallarchaeia > Hodarchaeales > Hodarchaeaceae > Hodarchaeum. Next base: position 2,747 of record DXJL01000137.1, on the reverse strand, counting down.
GTTTATCAAGCAAATGAAAAAATTGCCATGCAAGAAATCATGCATGTCCACTTCCATGTAATACCTCGTTTTACAGACGATGAGATTGTTTTTATGGCTCAAAAAACGGAATTAGTAGAAGAACCTGAAGTTACTGCTCAATTAAGATCCACTCTTGACTCACAAACAGATTAACTTTTGTACCCTGATTTTTTTTACTTGCCCACTATTATGTATTATAAGAAGCTGTGGGACATCTCTTTCCCATCCTCGAAGAGTTTTTACGAATATTATTTCACTAGTTCTAAGAATCGCTATTGGAAAACTTCATATAGAATTTTGGGGATAATCTTGAAAGCTTCAGATCTTCTTGTGCAGGCGTTGGAAAACGAAGGGGTGAAATACATCTTCGGTGTACCCGGAGAGGAAAACCTAGATTTTCTGGAATCACTCCGCACATCTAGTATATCCTTGATCCTAACCCGACACGAACAAGCAGCTGGTTTTATGGCTGCGACTTATGGACGATTAACAGGTAAAACTGGTGTATGTTTGTCCACTTTAGGCCCAGGTGCTACAAATTTAGTCACTGCAGCAGCTTATGCTCAATTAGGCGCAATGCCCATGCTGATGATAACAGGACAGAAACCGATTAAGCAAAGTAAACAAGGACAATTTCAAATTGTGGACATTGTCCATATGATGCAGCCCTTGACTAAATATACTAAGCAAATAGTAAATGGAAACACTATACCCGCAATTGTGAGAGAAGCATTTAGAATTGCAGAAGAGGAAAGACCTGGAGCGGTTCATATCGAATTACCAGAGGATATTGCGCATGAAGATACTTCATGTAGAATTTTTCCAGTTCATCAAGTACGGAGACCGACTGCGGAGATTAAGTCCGTTAAAACCGCAGTTAGGATGTTAGAACAAGTAAAACGTCCACTTATCGTGATTGGAGCTGGAGCCAACCGTAAGAGAACCCAAAATATGTTAAGGGAGTTTGTCGATAAAACAGGAATTCCATTCATTAATACTCAAATGGGTAAAGGAGTTATTGATGAGAGACACCCCCAATACCTTGGCACAACAGCGCTATCTTCCCAGGATTACGTCCATTGTGCAATTAATCATGCAGATCTCATTCTAAATGTTGGACATGATGTAGTGGAAAAACCTCCTTTTATTATGGATGAACGGAATCCTATCCAAGTCATTCATATTAATTTTCTGTCTGCTGCGGTTGATGAAGTTTACTTCCCCCAATTAGAAGTAATTGGTGACATTGCAAATAGCATTTGGCAGATTAAAGAGCAAATAATTCCACAAGAGTGGGATTTTGAATATTTTCTACAGGTAAAATCCCACCTAGAAACCCATATAGCAGAAGGGATATCCCTTGAAAATTTCCCACTTTACCCCCAGAAAATCGTAAGCGAAGTCCGCGAAGCAATGCCATCTGACGGAATAATTTGCCTAGATAATGGAGTGTATAAAATTTGGTTTGCACGAAATTATAAAGCACATAATCCTAATTCGGTTCTCTTGGACAATGCTTTGGCAACCATGGGTGCAGGATTACCTAGCGCCATAGGAGCAAAATTAGTTCATCCTACCAAAAAAATACTGGCTATTTTGGGGGATGGGGGATTTATGATGAATTCTCAAGAGCTTGAAACCGCAGTGCGCATGAAACTCGATTTAGTTATTTTAATTTTAAATGATAGTGCGTACGGGATGATCAAGTGGAAACAGAGTGCAATGGGTTACACAAACTTCGGTTTGGATTTTTCTAATCCCGATTTTTGTAAATATGCCGAGAGTTATGGTGCAAGTGGGTACAAAATCCAGCCTGAAGATGATTTACAAGCGATATTAAGTCAGAAACTGGACACTCCAGGAGTACATCTCATAGATGTTCCAGTGGATTATTCGGATAATGAAAGAGTATTAATTCAGGAACTAGGAGAGAAGCTTTGTCTTCTAGAATAATAATGGTTTAAAGATTATAGGAAAGAGATAAATATGACGCTTAAAGCAATAAATCCGTTAAATAGAGAAGTAATAAAAGAATATCCAGAAATGACTAAAGAAGAAGTCAAAGATATTCTTGAAAATGTACAAGAGGAATATTCAAAGTGGAGAAAGACATCCTTTGAGTATAGAAAGAAGTTGATGCATAAGGCAGCCAAAGTTCTCCGCGATAAGAAAAATGAATATGCGAAAATAATGGCTCTTGAAATGGGAAAACCTATTGTTGACGGACGTGTTGAGGTGGAGAAATGCGCATGGGTGTGTGAATACTACGCAGAGGAGGCAGAAAATCAGTTAAAACCAGAAATAATAGAAACTGATGCCTCAAAAAGTTTTATCTCGTACCAACCACTAGGTGTTATATTAGCTATTATGCCCTGGAATTTTCCTTTCTGGCAGGCTCTACGTTTTATTGCACCAACTTTAATGGCTGGAAATGGTGGAGTATTGAAACACGCGAGTAATGTACCGGGAAGTGCTCTAGCGATAGAGGAAGTATTTCATAAGGCGGGGTTTCCAAAGAATATTTTTAGAACCCTTCTAGTGGGAAGCCGAGAAGTAGGAGCTATAATTGAAAATCCAATCGTTAAAGCAGTTACATTAACAGGAAGTGGATCTGCTGGAAGAGCTGTTGCATCAAAAGCAGGTGAAATGTTGAAACGTTCCCTGTTGGAGTTAGGAGGTAGTGACCCATATGTCATCCTTGAAGATGCAAACATTGAAGAAACTGT
>DXJL01000136.1 GCA_019057635.1 Candidatus Heimdallarchaeota archaeon | reverse complement strand
AAATCATGATTTTCGTGTTAGATGTCGGCTCCATTATGAAATTTATGATATCCACCAAAAGGCTGCCTTGGTACGATGTTTTTGCGAACCCACCAGAACAAAGCCGCTAGATATGCAGATCATAGCACCTGTCAGATAACGTTGGTTATGTAAAAAAATTAAGTCAAAATGACTTAATCAAATGTCATTGATCGTTGGTTATGCGACATTTCTTGAACATCGTCAAACAGTGGTTTGGCGAAGTTGAGATACATTCGTTTCTAGGAGAAATATTAAACCCGTAGATAACCACAATTCATGGTTTCAAATTTAACGAGTGATACCATTGGTGAATTATGATATCTTTTTAAGGAAGAAGTGTGAAAATCGTAGTGTGCTTATTATAAAGCTAGGAGAGAACAAACGAGGAGCGGAATTGAAAGATCTTTCTCCTCTAACGTTCTTAAAAAGATGATGAAAATGGAAAAGAAAGACAGTAGTACTGATACAAATTTAATTTATGGAATAGTTGGAATCAGTGTATTCGCAATATTAACAATTATTATTCCGTTTCTAAAGATTCTCGGTGGTTTTATTCAAATTTCAGCCGATCTTGGTTTTGGATCGACACTGAAATTTGACTTCTATTGGGACGTTGTGAGTATGAAATCTTCAACTTGGGGGTTTACACAAACCACCACTGCAGCCTATACAGATTTTACGTCAGAGTTTACAGATTTGGAGATTATATGGAATTTAATTCCACTTTGGGGAATAATAGGGCTAGTAATTGGGCTTCTTGGAGTGGTTCTTGTATTAATTCATCCAATGAAGAAACTAAGAAATATCGAGTCCACTAATACTTCATTAAGTGTGATTGGACTCATTGCTGGATTAATTGCTACGGGAGTAGAATATGGCCTCTTTATACTGTTATTCTTCCTTGAAGATTGGGAAACATTACTTAATGAAACGTCACCTCCAGAACTCAATATCATTCTGCTTGTTTGCTTTGTCATAGGTTGGATAGCCTTAGTTGTAGGATACAACTACACAACGAAAGAGTAAAATTTACATTCTTTCCTTTTTTTCTCCCCCACTAATAGGATATTCCCATTGTAAATTAGATTTCCAGTCGGGATATCTTTGGTTCAAACATCTCCGAACGTTTATACTATTTACAACTCAATCTAAAACTTCATCTAGAGTATTTTAAAGATCATACGTTTTTCACAGGTGAACAGAAACCACAAAAGAAATTAAAAGAGTTTTAAAAAGTAAGATAACGATATTTCTTTGACCTCTGGCCCACGGGTTGAGAGAAACATTGAAACGTTTATGAAGCAAGAGAAGATTTTCTAATCGACTTCAAAAAAATCCTAACGAAAACAGTATTCCAAGATAAATGGTGGTTATCACCAGTCTCGCGATTGTTGCTAGTCCTTGCGTTTTAATAAATTCACCCCAACCAATTTTTTCCCCAGTTTTTCGGTAAAGAATGGCCAATCCCACTACTGCAGATGGAGCACCGATTGGTGTTATTCCTCCACCAAAATTAGCCCCGAAAATAGCTGCCCAAGCAAATAATGCCTGTGAATAACCCTCTGTGATGGCTACATCGAGTAAGATTGGTCCAAAAGCGGCTGCAACAACAATATTATCGACGATACCAGAAATAACGGAGATAAACCAAAGAAGGATTGTAGCAGCAAAAAAATCATCTTCAGGGAGGATGGCTGCTAGCGCTTCAGCGATGAAATCTAGTATGTGGACTACGTCTAAAGCGTTGATTAATACGAATAGTCCTAAGAAAAATGCTACTAGATGCCAATCTAATTTCTCAAAGATATATTCAAGTTTCTTTCCGGAAGTTACAATCATAATCACCGCCCCAGCGACAGCAACCATCGCCAGTGAAACACCAAGTTGCTGACTGAATACAAACCCAAGTATTGTTATGCTTAAAACGATGATTGAACGATTGAAAGCTGTGCGACTTTTGACAGCTGACCATTCATCAAATTCTTCTACTTTCAATCTCATTAATTCAGGATCTTTAGCTCTCCTTATATTAAACATCGGAATGAATATCACAAAGGAAATGACCATTGTGAGAATTCCTAGGGGAGCACCAATGATTAAGAATGTCACAAAATCGATCTCGAATGGTTGTGAAATAATAATGTTGGGTACTGAGCTAATGAGAGTCATAATTCCTCCCGCTGTGGTCATCGAAAGCTCGGTGATAATATAGGGCTTTGGGTCTAAATCTAAACGCTCACATGCTAAGATTGTTAATGAACCAACGATCATCATGGCTGAAATATTATTAACTAACGCTGATAAAATTAAAGTTAGAGCACCAAAATAGATTAACAGATTTTGAGGATCTCCTTTACTTGCTTTAAGAATCTTTATAGCTAAAAAATGGAAAACACCAGAACTTTGTGCTATATCAACTATAATCAGTGTTCCGATAATTAATGCAATTATAGAAGCATCGGTGAAATGAAGTAAACTTTGTTCCGATACGTATCCTGTTGAAGAATGCGAATCTGGAATCCTTAAAAAAATGAGCACAATTGTTGCAGCGACAGCTCCAAGGAGAGCAGCAAGGGTCTTGTCGAATTTAGGATTTATTATTCCAATATAAGTCAGGAGGAAGATAATGAGAACTACCCCGACATGTAACGGGTCTAAAGTAACTACCAAGATAATTCCCTAATCCCAAACAATTAAACAATTGAATCCTTCATGTAAGACTTGCCTGGTCACTATTTCTGCAAATGGGTCGAGATTCTCTGATATTTCAGCCACACTTCTCACAAAGACAATTCCTGGATGTTCAGACTCTATATATTCACGGACTATTTCAGCGATATGTCCACTCTTCACTTCCCAAGTAGGGGATCCTTCTATGATGACATCGTCTATCTCACTTTTGAGCTGAATTGATCCAAGTGTTTCTTCCATATTGGTAACCAATTTATTTCTTGCGCTTTCTAAATCAGGTACATCAGACGAATCATCTGAAATTTCCAGTCTAGCCAATGTTTCAATAACATTATCTTCCACGATACCTACTATTTTAAAATTAGTATGTTCGGTTGCAAAAGATAAGGCTCTACGATACAGAGCAATGATAGAGGCAGGTTGTTGTTCAACGGAAACAAATGCTAAAACGCTATCAGCAATTATGTTTTGCTTAGCAGAGACCAAAAGCCAGTTAGCATGAAGTTCTCTTTCCCGGAGAAGTTTTAAAACGTAAGTTCCCATTGATTCCCATTCTATATCGCTTCGAACGAAAAGTGGAACCCCCAAAACACACACTTGAATACCAGAGGTCTTGATGTGTTCTACCAATCTACCAAAAAGTGTTTCATCTTCACTTGCTTTTTTTTGAAAGAACAAATCAAAAGCTTGTTGGACTTTATCAGAAATTATAGGCTTGATATTAGCCTTTAGATCTTTCGTTCCCTTCACGAAATCTCTTGCTGTCGTTGATAGTGTTTCCAGTTCTTTATCATTAGATTCCAGTACTAATCTTAGAGGTTTGTGATAATCCTCGCTTACAATTATATCTAAGTTAGTCTTCAGACGTAGGGCTAGTGATGAAGCTACTTGGAGTGCATTAAAACCTTGCGTAGAAGAGTCTAATATACAACCAATGTGTTCGATCACAGGATATTTATCTATTATCGTTTTTGGTTTCGTGGTTGTCTTGAACATTGTTTCAATTTCTTCTAATTTTTTTTCTGACATTGGTAAGACCCTAAATTAATAATAAAGGAGATATTTAAAAAAATCACCTAGAAACATTTGTTAATAATATCCTGTCGAATTATAAACTCAAAAGATAGAAAAAAAGTAACCCTCCCTTACTTGTTTCGTCGGAAAAACAGAATATTCTTTTTAGATAAGATCCTTTTAAAAGAAATTTCCAAAATACCTTCACTTTCAATCAGTCTGCCAGCTAACCATATAATGACAAAAATCCAAAGGAATTGAAAAACTAAGCTTAACCACGACACTATTGGTATCTCACCAGCCAAAAATGATAGATAAACGGCAAATAAATAGCCCAATAATGGAATCCCAACAAGTATATATTGAAAAATTCCCGGAAGATCCCCAATCGGAACAAACATAATCAATAAAGTTCCTACTAAAGGTAAGATAATGACTGACGAAATTACCATGTTAGCTTCCCTTTCATCTTTAGCCATTAAACTGAACAATACTGCAGTAGCTATCACAATGATTGATACTAGTATTAAACCAAGAATAAACCAAATAATGAAAAACCAGACGCTAAAACCTGTTTCCGCTATAATAGATTGAATAGTGGAACCGATTTCATTACGATCATCTTCAGGTATAACAAAGAGCAAGCTTCCTGCTAATGCAAGTGAAATAGTAATTAAATTTGTAACGATATTAAAACTAACAAGAATCATTCCGTAAAGCATTTTGCCAGCAATGATATTCTTTCGGTCTATAGGTTGTAATAGTAGACTTTCGAGCGTTTTTTGTTCTCTTTCAATTGTGACTGAAATGAGGACAAGGGTTAGGGGAGGAATGACAAGAAATATTATAAGATACAGTGGTATCATTGTCATAAATGATGCTATCAGTGCCCCCGATCCTTTACTAGTTCCAGTTGAAGTAATTGACACCCTATTAAGATTAATTAATCCATAATCAACGTATATTACTAGTTGGTTTACAGCTGAGGTCGCATAGCTAATATTTAATACCGCTTCCTCATTCTGGGTGTTTGAATTATCGTAATAAATGAAAATGACTGATGGTATTTCAACATTGGACTGATTGATAATTTGACTGAAATTCGCGGGAATGTATATCAAAATTTCAAATTCTCCTTCCTCAATCAAACTATCTAAATTATCTATTGTTTCATTAATATATTCATAAGACTTAGTATTATCCATGCTTTTTAATAGAGCACAGAAATTATCTCCCCAATTTTGATTATTGAATCCTGCATCATCATTGATAATGGTAACTTCTATTTGAGAATCCATGGAATCAGGCATGACACCTGCAATAAAAATACCAGCTGCAAAAATAAACAATATAACTAATGGCATAGAAAAAAGGAGTAGAATACGTCGCGTGGATTTGAATAATAGTTTAATCTCCTTTTTTGCTATAATCCAAGCTTCAAGAAACATTTTATACTAATTCCCCCTCTTCATCTTCATCTCCTACCCAACCAATGAGATTTACTACTGCATCTTCCAAGTCTCCACCGTCTCCATATTTTTCGACTATTGCGGACGGTGTTTCTTCTGCTATTAGATTTCCCCTTCTAATTATGCCTACTCTATCACATAACCTTTCAGCGAAAATCATGTCGTGGGTTGAAACTATTGTAGTAATTTTT
>DXJL01000135.1 GCA_019057635.1 Candidatus Heimdallarchaeota archaeon | reverse complement strand
TCTGCAGTTAACAGATGTACGAATACCTGATGAAATAGTAAATAAACACGAGCGGATGTTGACGGGGGGATTCTATGCTGAGATTATACTAACTTATGATGCAGCAATTGCCCAAGAAAATAAAGGGCGACCGTTTGGGATTGAAACTCTTCGAGAAATCCAACTATCTAAACATGACGTTCTAGATATACTAGCTGAAGCTAGAAAGAACTTTACGACAGAAGATTGGAAGTCGTTGTTACTGCGTAGTATAGGAATTGAACCAGCTTCTCTTTCTGAGCAGGCAAAAAATGCAATCCTCCTTCGAATAGTTCCATTCGTAGAACGAAATTATAATCTCGTCGAATTAGGGCCTCGTGGCACTGGAAAAAGTCATCTATTCCAACAAGTATCTCCCTACGCCCATCTTATCTCAGGCGGTAAAGCCACAGTGGCCAAGATGTTTGTGAATAACTCTAGCGGTCAACGAGGGCTGGTTTGCCAGTATGATGTAGTTTGTTTCGATGAGGTGTCAGGAATCTCCTTTGACCAAAAAGATGGCGTCAACATCATGAAAGGATACATGGAATCTGGTGAATTCAGTAGGGGAAAAGAAAGTATTCGTGCTGATGGTAGTCTGGTATTGGTAGGTAACTTTGAAGTGGATGTCGAACATCAACAACGTATCGGCCATCTTTTCGGCCCCCTACCCCCAGAAATAAGAAATGATACTGCATTTATGGATCGTATTCATGCTTATCTGCCTGGTTGGGATGTACCAAAGATCAATGATGAAGTGGTTACTGACCATTTTGGCATTGTTAGTGATTTCCTCTCCGAATGTTTAAGTCAACTTCGTAATCAAAGTAGAATTTCAGTACTACAAAATCGTGTATTCTTTGGTGGAGCACTCAGTGGCAGAGATACCAATGCAGTCAACAAAACTGTTAGTGGCCTTTTAAAACTTCTTTATCCGGCAAACAATGCTGACATACCTGACGAAGAACTTGAATGGGCTGTCCGGATTGCTATGGATGCAAGACGTAGGGTCAAAGAACAACAAAAAAGGATTGGTGCGGCAGAATTCAGAAACACTCATTTTAGCTATGTCATCGGAACCGATGGTATCGAGAAGTTCGTCTCAACTCCAGAATTGCATAGCGAAAATAGTATAGGTGATGATCCTTTGGAACCAGGACAGGTTTGGACCATCAGTCCTGGAGGAATGGACGACCATCCTGGGTTGTACCGTATCGAAGTCAACGAAGGTCCAGGGTCTGGCGTAAAAATTCTAAACAAACCATCTCCACCAGCATTCCGTGAGAGCATTAATTATGCTGAACAAAATTTGTATGCGCGTTCCATGCAACTGGTAGGTGACAAAGACCCAAGACATCACGAATTTAGTGTCCAGTTGAGAGCTTTTGATGCCTCTAAATCTGGAGCAAAACTAGGTATGGCAGCTCTGATTGCTTTTTGTACATCGTTGTTAAAAAGAAATGTACGCGGAGGCTTAATTATTGTTGGAGAAATAGCTTTGGGTGGTTCAATTGAACCTGTTTATAATCCAGTGACTATTGCAGAAATATCTGTGGAAAAAGGTGCAACTGCTTTGCTTATGCCTGTATCTTGTCGCCGTCAGCTTATTGATTTATCTGATGAAATGGCAACCAAGATAGACATTCAGTTCTATTCGGATGCACGAGATGCTTTGGTGAAAGCTATGTTAGAGTGATTTAGAGGTGGGTGGCCAAGGTCAGGTTTCTTCTTCCATAATATATTTTTTAGAACAAAATTAGAAAGTAAAGTTGAATTCGATTACATTTTTGATCAGTGATTAAATTTCACAGTAATATCTCCTGTATTAATTCTTTAGAGCTAACGATAACGTTTTCAATCCATTGTCTGCTTTTTTAATAATATCCAGACGATTTTGTTCTGCTTCATTATTACCATCGATTTCGATTTTTCCACCTACCCCTCCTAATAGCAAATCAAATCAAATCTATCTAATCGATCTTTCATTATCTTTGCCAATTTTTCATCCCGAGTTCCTCTAAATACAGGGTAGGCAATTTCAATAGACATTTTAGTCTTTGCCGCCCGGCTATTTACTCGACGAATTCTCCCATTTCGTTGGATTATTCTTATTGGGCTTGGGGAATTTTTGACCGCCATTGACATAGGGTAAAGTTTTATCATACTTCAATATGATTTCCGGCTGATTCTAATCAGATTTACCCCTTTATTTGACATATTAGAATGATAAAATGTTTATAAAAGTACAATACTATATGATTTTTATTCAAATTTGAGATCGGAAATGCATTTAATATTATCGTCCAAGGATAACCACAAATGACCACTCAAGAATAAAAAATTGCCTGAAATAGGAAATTCAGATAAATGATCCTAATACGCTATACAGGCCCAGTCGAAATAATATGATGTCTGTAATTTAGAGGAATAATAATGAATTTGAGCCAATGGCGATATGGGAGATGAACAATGCGTAGCAAAAGTAAGTTAATAATTACAGCCTTGGGGATTATTTCATTAATCATTCTTATTTCAGGGTGTAACTCTCCTCTCCCGAATGAAGAGAAACTCGTACCTACCCCAACGCCACCCCCTACTCCTCAGTCTACCCCTGCCATTAAGATTCTTGATATATATCCATAGGAAAAGTGGCACTTTACCTACAATTCTAAAATTGGGGATGAATACTAAAAAATATAGTGTAGGTATCGAAAAGAGTTAATGTTCAATAGTCAACTTATGGATTGGTAACCACCTTTAGATAAGAGCTGAAAAAACAAAAAGTAATATTACTAAATATAATGAATTCATGGAACACCAGTACAAGATTCTGGAGGAGAAGGAAAAATTCGTTTATTTGGATAAAATTCAATGAATTTTATTATACACTTGTATAAATATATTAAAGGCAGGTTCCCCATGAAACAAATAAAATGGCAACTCCTATTCGGTACAGCATTGGTCCTGTTATCAGCATTATGTTACTTCGCACACTACCTGATCTTCCATGACGCACATCACATCTTAATCTACCTGATAGGGGACATCGCCTTCGTTCCCGTCGAAGTCCTGCTGGTTACTCTGATAATACACCAGTTACTTGACAGGAAAGAAAAACATGCCAGGCTGGAAAAACTAAACATGGTCATAGGAGCCTTCTTCAGCGAGGTCGGGACCACACTGCTCACCAAGCTATCAGACCATGATCCAGGGCTGGACGGAATCAAAGAAGGGCTCATAGTGACCGGAGATTGGTCTGACCAGGATTTTTCCAGAGCCGACAGACACCTGAGGAATTACGAATTCGGTGTTGACATGGAACAGCTCGACCTGGCAGAACTTCACAATTTCCTTATAGAAAAAGCCGGGGTGGT
>DXJL01000134.1 GCA_019057635.1 Candidatus Heimdallarchaeota archaeon | reverse complement strand
TACCATGTATTAAGATAGACAAGAACCAGAGAAACGAGTAATGCACTGGCAAATCCATATAATCCTATTGCAATCATATTGCGATACTTTTGAGGAATAGATTTTCCTTCACGTAAAATTGCTGTTGATACGATTGTTATTGGAGATAAAACTTTATCAATTGGTGATTTAGAGCTCATTCATGAACTTCCTATAGAGTCAATTTGAATAGATTCGACTAGAATGCTAGGGTTTAAAATCTTAGCCATTGCAGAATTTCCGAGTGCTTGCTCTTAAAAATTTGTAATAGGGAATCAACGAAATAAGGGATCCATAATGGATCGAGCAGCTGAATATGGATCTATTTTTTTGGATATTACATCCTTAAGTATCTTTTCCCATTCCTGTTTGCCTATTAAGGAGGTTAACATGTTTTCGAAAATCTCCACCTTTATTATTTCGTGAATCTCATTTTTCCTACGGGTCATTTCCTGTTCAATGGCAAAACGGGTATTTTTTGGATCGTTGAGAAACATCTGATGCTGTAAGATTCTTTCTGCTAATTCTTGAATTCCACTAATTGGCGGTAAATTGGTAGTAGAGATTACAGGCACATGCCAACGTCCTTCATCTTTGGAATGAGGATCAAGGGTTAGCAATAACCTGAGTTCTTTCGCAATTTCCCCAGCACCAGGTCGATCGCTCTTATTAACGACATAGATATCTGCTATTTCTAAAATTCCTGCCTTTATAGCCTGGACAGCATCACCTGTACCAGGGATTCCTATAACAATGGTAGTATGAGCTGTTCGGACAATTTCTACCTCGCTTTGTCCTGCTCCGACGGTTTCAACTAAAACTAAATCAAAACCTGCTGCATCAAGAACACGAATAGCATCTATAGTTGCTCGTGATAATCCTCCTAGACTTCCCCGCGAACCCATTGAGCGGATGAATACATCTGGGTCTCCACTCAATTCATCCATTCGAATGCGATCCCCAAGTAAAGCACCCCCACTAAACGGCGAAGTAGGATCAACTGCAATGATCCCCACAGTTTTCCCGTGTATACGAAATTCTATGGCCAGATTATTTACTAAAGTTGACTTTCCTGATCCTGGGGGACCAGTGATACCAACTACCAAAGCATTGCCAGTGTGGGGAAATATTTTTTTGATGAATAACTCGCATTCATCGGGGTGATTTTCAACCAAAGTAATTGCCTTTGCAATTGCTCTTTTATTTCTCTCCAATACCTTCTCTACAAGTTTCTCCATTAGTGGGCCGTCATCCATGTTGCTTTTTTTTTGTGATGAATGCACAACCTAGTTTCAGGAAAGGAAATCCACACAGAAATTCAGAAGATTCGATCAATTAGCGCAATTAAGATGAATAACGCCCCAGTAAATAATACACCCAAGAAAAGAGCGAATCCAAATGTTACAATATCATTATCTGTAAAGCTAGTAAAACCAGCATAAATCACAACCGCCCATATAATCATCAATCCTCCAATGAGGAAGTATTCTTTCCACGTCAGCTTATCCAAGATACCCATGATTGATTTAATCTCCTACTTAAATCGGAATAAATACGATTTACTAATTAATTTCTTTCTTACTCCACTATTTATAAAAGCTCGCTTGTCACTGAAGACCCAGAGCTGTTTTTTAATTTATTGATTCTAAGAAAGGAGAAATTTGAGGTTTGGCTTAACCTTTGCTAAATCACAATTAAAGTCTAGACTTACAGGGCTAAGACTAATGCTCTTCTCTTCTAATACGGTATAAGCGTCTGTTCCTTGAGGAACTTCAAGTCGATCTCCCCAAATCCAATAATAAGCTACTCCTCGGGGATCCTCCCTTTTAATGGTATAATCAAGATATTTAGTTGGAGAAAGTCGGACAATTTTGATAGGAGTATCCAAGGTGACATTGTCAGGGAAGTTTACATTGAGAAAGGCCACTTCTTTCGGTAGTCCATTTTCAACGACTTTTTCTATCATATCACAGGCAATTTCAGCCGCGATTTCATATTCCGCAATTGCTTGTCTATCATCAAAAAAAAGTGAGTCATGAACATCTAGGGAGAAAGCAATCGCTGATTTTCCTAGAATTGCCGCTTCAAAGGCAACTGCACAAGTGCCAGAGGTTAATACGGAATGAACTGAGGTATTCTCTCCTGCATTAATTCCAGCTACAACTAAATCAAAGGGAGGTTGGTCTTTATTCAGAGTTCGATCATATATTCCGTGAATAACCGCATCGGCTGGCGTTCCCGTTATTCGCCATCCAGGTGCCCCCTGAAGATAATCTAATGGAATTTCTTCAACACGAATTGGTTCCTCGAAGGTAATTGCTTTTCCCACCCCTGACCGTTGAGTTCGAGGAGCAATTACTGTAATATTATAGCGGCGATTATGCATTTCTCTGGCTAGACTTTTAATTCCTTGCGAATAGATGCCATCGTCTGCCGATAAAAAGATGTTAGGATGCTTATTTTGCTGATTGGACATGTTAAACCCTCTTTACTTCAATCCTTCTTTAAAATTGTCTCCAATGAAATAATAAAAAATAAAACACCGATTTCCACCAGTAGAAAAATAATGGTAAACCCACATCATTGTCCATTCTTTATCATTGTCGATGGAGGAGATGGATCGGGCAAGGATACTCAAGCTAAACTGATAGCCAAGTTCCTAGCTAATGATGACTTTCCTCGTGTCCGTATTAGAAGTCATCCCGCGCACGATAGTCGATTTGGACGTCGAGCAAAACAAGCATTAGAAACAGAAGGGAAGAAAGGTCATTTAATGGCTGCATTTTTTTATGCACTTGATGTAATACGCTCTTTAGTTAAATACTATCGCCATGAGGAGGAAGTTATCATCTTTTCGCGTTACTTACTCGGAGTATGCTATTTACCACGTGTTCTTGTTATGTTTGGATACAGCTTCTTTTCCCATTTATTACCAACTAGTAAATATTCGTTTTTTCTGGATGTTGATCCTCTAGTCGCTCGAGATCGGATTTCCAAAAGAGGAGGTGTGGAGGAAATGTTTGAAACACTACCTAGACTACGGAAAATGCAACATAAAATTAGACATGTAACAAAAATTCACCATTGGTACCGAATTGATGGAAATGGCACTCCGTTGCAGGTATGGTCTCAAATTAAGTCAGTCTTAATTCAATAAATATGAATCTACACTATATTATTCAACGATTTTCCTGTGTTCCTCTATATTAAGCTATATAAAGTGAAATTATGACATTTTATCAGAAAAACAGACGTAGTAAAAATTGCGGATAACAGATGAAAATTCACTATCTCCTAGTACATAGTTTTTGTCCGATTTTACTTCTTGTTTTCTTTGGTTCTATTCCTTTCCCCTTATTGAGTTATGGTACTCAACCAAAAGCCGAGGAGGATGCTTTTAATGGATTCTTTGGGGATAAATTTCAATATTCAAGTCTTATCTCTACTGATCGATCTGTTGAAAGTAATTTGTCAGAAATTGATCCAATAGTACTTGAAGAGTTCGTCGACAACTTTTTTAATGAACAAACTTTGACTGATTTCCAAGTTCCAGGTGCTGTAGTAACTTTCGTTCGAAATGACGAGGTTCTTCTATCCAAAGGGTTCGGATGGGCAAATATTTCTACCGCTGAAGAAATCAATTCGAATAATACTGTTTTTCGTGCTGGATCCGTTTCCAAGTCTTTCGTAGCAACTGCAGTCATGCAATTGTATGAGCAGGGTCTCCTTAATCTCAGTACAGATATTAATGATTATTTACTCACGTTTAAAATTAATGATACTTACCCAGACCAACCAATCACAATGTCACACTTATTAACTCATACTGCAGGATTTGATGAAGTATGGAATGGTATGACAGCAAATGATTCGGAAATAACGCCGTTGGATGGATTTTTAGCTTCAAATTTTCCGAAACGCATATTCTCTCCAGGAGAAGTGAT
>DXJL01000001.1 GCA_019057635.1 Candidatus Heimdallarchaeota archaeon | reverse complement strand
TAGACTGATGAGCCCTAAATATAAACCTGATTGTCTTGCAAGCAGTAAACCAGTCAGAAATAGTATGGTTATGCTAATATAAACCAATATACTCAAACGATGTTGAACAGCTTTCATAAATTGTTTGGTTTCTGGACCTTTAGGTAGGACTTTTTTTGTTGAAGGTAAAACAACAAATCCCATCGCAAATAATCCCCCAACCCAGATAATTGTTGCTAAATCATGCAGGAATTTCACAATAACGTAAACGAAATTAATCTCCAATAGTTATCACCAGATTTTACAGATATGTCGTAATTATACATGTAGCTTAATGATATATATATTTATACAATGATTCAAAATGACTCTGTGAGAGTAAAATCATCGTAAATTATCTCTCTAGTTTTAATTTAAGCTTTGTTAGGTGAATTTTGAATTGAACAATAAGAAATATTTAGGGGTCCTTCTCTCCACGATTGGTGCTGTACTAGGAATCGTAGGAACATGGATTCTTTTTGTACTATATTATGAGCCGTATCAAGCAGCAATGTTGGCTCCACCACCCGCAGGAGTAGGCACTGATGCTATAATCGTTGCTTTCTTACCTATTACTGCTGACTTTGGTTTGATCGCTGGTGTTCTTTACGCTATTAGTGCACTAGGCTTCTGGTCGGAATCCGAATGGGCGTTTCCAACAGCAGTAGTTGCAAATATTCTTGCTCTGCTATCTGGTTTCTGGCCTTTCATTCCTGCGATAACGGTAGGTCAACCTCCAGTCTTTTTAGCATTATTTATACCAAATCTACTCATTTACTTCATTCTAATGGTCTATGTTGGTGATACTACTTGGATGCGTACTATTATTGCTTTAACTGTTGGCATAGCGTTCGTTATGTCATTCATGAATGGAGTAGCATCTACAAATCGTATACTTGGTGTACTTGCAGGAAAGATAGCCAGCGGAGGACCAATCTACGTGCTTTCACAACGAATAAACTGGTTGGCTTCTTTGGGGTATGCTATAGCAACTGCAGGGATTATACTATTCCACAAAAAAGAGTGGGTTCGATTTGTTGGGCTTGGGGCTGCTATCCTTGAAATACTTGGAGGAATGCCGCTAGCTATCTTGAACACTATGGATAAAGGTGAATTGTCTATGTTTTTCTTTGCTCCAATACTCAGTCTACCGCTATTGGTGATCTTTCTCTGGCCTACTCTCTGGCAACGACTTGTTTCTTCTTCGGAAAAAAAGGTAACATCTTGAGCATCGTGATCTAGAATATTTATACCACCCGTTGATCGTTTTTGGATCAATCGCGGTGGCTTTTTCTTTTTTCATATTACCTAAGTTTGAACTGAATACTGGGCTAACCTTATAAGGAAATGAGACCTATTACGAGAATTTTTCCGTTACTGATTCGGAAGGATATAGAGAGGTCGTCCCCTTATAGATAAAAGCTTTTAGATGTGCATCGATTTGTATGAGATTAAATTACCGTTATCTTCATCCTTTTAATCTAATGTGTTGATCAAAGATATCATAAGACTCTGGGTGTTTTATAGAAGGTGAGTGTATGGAGCATGAATATCAGTTACAGCCCAAGAACGAACTCCTTGAGATGATCAGTCATCAATTAGAAATATTTAGCCAATTGAAGAAAACAAACAATTAGAAGCCAGTTTTAACAATTCTAAGAATGATTTGACGAAAGCAAGTTTTAAAAAAACAAACTGTGATTTTACAACCCTAAAACATAATTTTTTAAAGAAAGTTAGTTCTTTATATACCAATATGGACTCTAGAGCATTCCTCGCAAAGCAACTTGATCAAACAGGGCAGATCATCGAATGGGCTATTTCTCTTTTCTCCGAAGAACGACTCAGTGAAGAGCCTTCCCATAGGACACACCCCAATGCACCTGAAGGGATAGAATCTTTTTTTGGGAAATGGTCTGCATTACGAGTCTTATTTCACCTTCTTTACTATGAAGAAACCATTGTTTTACCCAGTTTAAAACACTGGGTAGGAGAACCTGTTCCCATTTATCCAAAGAGTTCTGAAGAAGAACAGGAATGGAAAAAGTGCGATAATAAAACAAAATTGTTGGATCGTTTTCGTGAAGTCCGTAAAAGACAGCTAGAAATTATTAATAGAATCGATCCAATAGATTGGGATAATGATAAGCTTGTCTACCATGGACATGGAAAAGTATCAGCATATTGGTTCGTTTCTAAAACCATTCAACATACGTTCGCTCATGGCGATAAACTTCTTCGGAAAGCGTTATATTGGGATGATTTCTAGTTATTTTCCTTTTTTTGATCAAATCTGCATAAATTCTTACAAAATTACCAAGTAAATAGTAAAACAACTGCAAATAAGGTTGAGGAAATTAGTCGTAGACCTGGAAATGGCAGAAAATTTATCTCATCCTAGAATGGAAAGAAGCTTCAATGTTTTTATCTCAGAGGTGCGAGCCTTCTCATCCTTGATCGTGGCTACTGAAAAATTCTTTATTATTCATGTTAAAATTCATATGAGCCATCTACGACTAACATTATGTAAGTTTAGCGAGGGATAGATCCAAATTATTCAGGTTTGAGCCTTAATATCCTTCTTGAACCGATATTGATAGAATGCATAGGCAAAAAGGCTAATGAAATAAGTAGATAAAACAAGGAGTCCAATATCTTTTGAGAGGAGAAATCCATAACCATTAAGAGTGATACTACCAAGCTGAAGGAGAATGAGATATACTACTAGTTTCTTAGGCCATTTTTCTGGATGATGTCGTGGTTTTTCTTGGGTAAGCGTTCTATACCACAGGTCATAACCTAGAAAGATAACTATCATGGTACTCATCCCTAATCGGGCAAAGTCTAATCCGTTAAAGAAGTTCAAGATCCATAGAATTGTGAAAGGAATTAACAGAAAATTGAATGGAGGACCCATCCTTTTTTCCCATTTTTCTAGATCATAGGCCCTTAAGACAAAAACTGCTGTTATAATTAAATTGTAGATTAGGGTAAATATGACGACTAGATTGTCAATAACATTCTGTTCGATCATCACGAATCCTTAATTCGTAATTGTAATGTTTTTTCATATACTTATGGAAAGAGGCGTTTTATTTATTCTGTAAGTGTTCTAAAATTCACATAGAAATTTCCTGTATCATCAAACCAAGAATGAATCTCAATCTAAAAAACAGTGATGAATTTCGGAAGGGATATGTTAAGTAAGATGTCAAGTATTTTATAGCTGAGAAAATAATAATTGGACTCGAACTCAATGTCTATCCCAGAACTTCTTCTTCATCATAAGCGAATCCCTCCTGAAATCTTGAATTCTTTACGTCAATATGCAGAAAATCAATTCTGGGATACCAAGGATTTCCATCAAATTGCTCAAGAATTAGAAGAATTCATACATAATCTTCCCTCGGAAGAAAACGTAGATGAATTATGGTATGTTCTAGTAAAAATTCTTTTCTTTGCAGGAGATTTGAGGAAACTTAGTGATGTATATACGTCAATTACTGCAACCAGTCAGGGGATTCCTGGGGTGCGGACCTTCTATGCGCTCGCCTTAACCTTTCAAGGCCATTCTGAAGAGGGTCTCAGAATTCTAAATAATACGAACATCGATGAAATCAGTGATCCCCAGATACGAATTGAAGCTTTGGGTATCAACCTTTTTTTCCATTCAATTCGTCGTGATCAGAAAAAAGTCGATGATCTTTATCAAAAGATAGTTCATCTTTCTGAAACCGTTCCAGAACTCACTGAAAGGCAGAAAGCTCATCTACTTCCTTGGGCATATATTCGAAAAGCTTATTCGATTCGTGGACAAACCACCCGAGCTTTAGATCTTTTGAACAAAGTTCAAACGGAATTAAACATCTTTCCACATCGTTTCTTTCAGATTATGACGAGCTTAAGAATTGGCCATATTTATCACATTAGTGGAGACTTCACAAAGGCAATAGAGCTTTATGATCAAGCTATTGACCTTGCGATGGAAGTCCAAAGCTGGCATCTTCTTTCGATGATCTATAACCGAGTGGGGTTTATTTTGACTGCTCAGAGGCAGGTGAATGAAGCTAGAGGATATTTTCAGGATTCTTTGGATTATGCAAAGAAATCTGGTGCAAGATGGTTAACTGTTGGCCCTCTGGTAAATTTAATCAGATGGAAGTTAAATCAAGGGAGGATTGACGAAGCTATAGAGGATTATCACACATTTGCTAGGATCACTGAATCTGTTGGCGATGAACAGGAACAATTTTACGCTCTTCTCGCCCTTGCAGAATTGTATGCACAAATTGATGATATGCCAAAGTCGAAATATTATTATTCTAAAGGTGTTAAATTAGGGTTAAAGCTTGGTTT
>DXJL01000133.1 GCA_019057635.1 Candidatus Heimdallarchaeota archaeon | reverse complement strand
GCAGCTTTTCTTCGTATAAACCTACTAAGCCCTGTAATCTAAAACAAATTTACATGTTTCCCGTTATTCTAATATCAAGACGTTACCTAGCACGTCATTTTAGGTATAATCCCATGAGATCGGTTGAACCCTCTGTTAATCATGTATTTAATCTCTCCCCCCTTCTCCTAAGACATCCTGCCTTATATTTCTCTTCTGTCCGCAATGTCTACTTGTCCTATTTGTCTATAAATGTCCATAGCTGTCAAGCTATCCGACAACAGTATTGACCCCTTGGTATGCTGAAGAGAAGTTTTCCATAGCTTCATAGATTTACGATGATTCTAGAGTTGTAATTTTTTCTTTCTTTTGTCCCCCTTCGATATTCTCGTGACGCTCTTTATCTTTATTAGTTTATTATCAATTCCTGCGCAGGAATAATGAAACTTCACGAGGACCAAGCAGCCATTAATTTTGAGGTCGACGACATCGATGGAAATCGACTCGTATTAAACAGTTTTTTTGATCGACCGATTCTAGTAAGTTTCTATCGATATGCCTCCTGCCCTTTGTGTAACATTCGATTAAACGAACTAATTGAACGATATCCAGTGTATAAAAACGCAGGATTGGTAGTTATTGCCTTTTTCCAGTCACCCCCTGAAAGTATTCAAAAGTATGTGACCTCTAAGCACCCTCTACCATTTCCTATCATCGCTGATCCATCTCATACTGTTTATCAAAAATACGGAGTTACCTCCTCTCGTTGGGGTTATATTAAAGGGCTATTTCGCTTACACCGTTTCATCAAAGCGTTTAGAAGAGGGTTTTGGCTAGGCAAAATGGAGAGTGAGTTTACATTGATACCTGCTGACTTCTTGATTCGTGATTCCAAAATTGTTAAGGCGTATTACGGAACAAATATAGGTGATCATCTCCCATTTATAGAGATCGAGAAGTTTCTTAACCTTCAAGAAGTGTGATTGAGAAATAGAGAAGAAGAAATTATTTTAACATCATCAACTCTACCTTATGCAAATGATTTATCTCGGGTGTGCCGGTTGGGCTTATAATCACTGGCGTGGCCCCTTTTACCCCAGCAATCTTACCAGTGAATTAGAATTCTATGCCCAATATTCTCCATTAAATGAAATAAATTCGACTTTCTACCGTATACCCACTGAAACCATGGTTAGAGGGTGGTATTATTACACCCCTGATAATTTTATCTTTTCTGCAAAATTAACCCGAGATATTACCCATACTTCCAAACGTAAAATTAAACCAGAACTTATTAAGCAGTTCTATGCCCGATTGAAGATGGGGTTGGAGGAAAAATTCAAAATTACGCTTGTTCAATTCCCTCCATGGTTGAAGTATTCACCAGATTCTTTTAAGTTTTTAACTTCTATTCTTGATGAATGCGTTTCGCAGTTTGACGGTCAAATTGTGGTTGAAATTCGGGATGAATCTTGGTTAATCCCTGAATTTAAAGATTACTTAGATTCTCAGAAGATTGCCCTTGCACAAACTACGAGATTTCCTTTACCAGAGGAATTCCTCGCTTCGGATCGTGAATTCCATTATGTACGTCTCCTTGGAGATCGCAAGCTTATACCTAATGATAAACTTGGAAAAGTCTTCTTGGACAAGAAGACGGCTTTAAACGAATGGGCAACAACGATCGTACAACTTTCGAACTCTTATGACACAATTTTTGTATTAATTAACAACCGTTTCTCTGGGTATGCGATCAATGATGCTATAACATTAAATAAAGCTCTTACGACTGAGAAACTTGATGTTCGAGGTTTTGAACGCTCCAATAAATATTTAAAACGTCAAATGACGCTTCAAGAATTTTTTTCCTAGGTTTTTTAAGAATGCTCACTAGTCGAAGGTTTTGTTTGAGAGTCATTTGGTTTCTTATGGTTTACTAATATTATGTAGACCAAAAACGCCATTCCTGTTGAGAATAATACATCTGAGGCATAATGGGCCCCAATTACTATTCGGCCGAACGCAATGAAAATCCCCCAAGAAATGATCAATCCATGGAAAACCCAACGGATTCGACCTGTCTTAGGTAATATGAATAGCAATGGCAAAACCATCCACCCCATTGCAGTGTGTCCAGATGGAAACGATTTGTGCCCTGTCAATCCCTGGGGAAATAACCAAGGTGTAAATTCTTGATAATCCCCTGTTAAGTCACGAAACCTTGTTCGTCCCCATAATAATTTAGTCGTTTGTACAAATAATAATGGATTAATTATTGCCATAATAAGAGATATTTTTGCGAATCTCGTGTATTTTTGATCTGAAAGCATTTCCACCTCCTTAAGTCGCATTATTATTACGAATTGGCCAATCACAACAAATCCAGTAAGAATAAGGCCATATTTCAACTCAACGTTATATTGCGGGAAAAAAGCAAGAAGAATATTTGCCATAAAGACTGAATTTAGAATTAAACCAAACCAAAATACTGGGTTCTGAGACCAATTGGGATCTGTTACTCTATCACTTAATAGGACGAAAATACTGATACTTATGACAATATGACCTGGAATTTCCCCGTACAACGCTACAAATTTGGCCCAAGAGGAATTAGTGTTCACTAAAAAGATTGACAAAGGTAGATCCAGGAAAATTAAGACCACTGCTAATAGAATCCATATACTAAATAATAGGAGGAGAACTCTACGAAGTTTACGTGTAAATTGATTTATTCCTTGATAAAAAAACATAATCCATTATCCTTTTTTCAAATTATGTCTCAGAAACCACCTATTAGAACAACAGGCCTCATTCATTTCCTAGATAGAGTATGAGGGGTCCAATAGCATTACTGAAAACGGAGCAAAATCCTTTACTTAACCCTTACTATAGTAT
This sequence comes from Candidatus Heimdallarchaeota archaeon, assembly GCA_019057635.1. Taxonomy (GTDB): domain Archaea; phylum Asgardarchaeota; class Heimdallarchaeia; order Hodarchaeales; family Hodarchaeaceae; genus Hodarchaeum. The sequence goes on along the minus strand of DXJL01000133.1, from coordinate 67,355 downwards.
CCTTCATGGCATTATGGGAATTTGAAGGCAAAAAGCCGAAAATTGGTGAGGGTACATGGGTAGCCACAAGTGCAGATGTAATTGGAGATGTAATTATTGGTAAAAACTGTTACATTGGACCTGGTGCGCGAGTACGGGGTGATTATGGCAAAATTCGTATTGGGGATGGATGTTCCATTCAGGAAAATGTGGTAATTCATGCTCGACCTGATGAGCAAACAACAATTGGAAATCATGTAACGCTTGGTCATGGCTGCATTATTCATAATGCCACTCTTGAAAATTATGTTGTAGTAGGTATGGGTGCTGTTGTTTCGGACTATGTTGTTATGAAAGAATGGGCTGTATTAGGAGAGGCGGGGTTAGCACGACAACGACAAGAATTTGAACCAGGGGCCATTGGTGTTGGTGTCTCGGCAAAAATCATTGGAAACATTCATGATAGCTCTAAAACAGCGGTTAAAGAAGAACTTTTGAAATTTAAAGAGAAATATGTCGAGATGGCATCACGGTTTTTGAAAGAGGGGGCATTTGTCAAGATTCAAACTTAATCAATGGATTAAAAATTGAAAAAATGTGTTTCAATAACCGAAAGATCAAAATAATTAGCTTACATTTAGATTGATTATGAAACAACTAAGAGTACGTGTTGTCCAAAAACATGGAAAATGTCCTCATGAGGTAGGTGAGTCCTGGGAAACTCCTTACGCACTCATGAAACCTACTGGAAAGACTTTGTTATGTGATGATGCACATTATGTTCTAATTCCTTATTTAGGGATGGCTGCCGGTGGTGCTCACTCATGGGAGGTAGATGGTTTATGGAAAATTCATTGTCCTTCCAAATCAGGTATTATTTTTGAAATTGAAACATTAGATAAAGATCATCAATGGCCTGAAAATTCTGATTGGAGTAAAAAAGAGGAGTGAACTAATTTTCATCTGAAATGTTCTTAGTGGAAATTTTACACCCCACAAAAAACCCAAGATCTTGAAGAAACAAATATTCTCTTAAAATGGAAAATCCAGCCTTTGCAAGCTCATTCCTGAACGTTTTCCATGTAAAACGAGCTGATTTCGGATGATAGACTTTGGCATACCGTTCAAACCAATTCAATGAGCGATTATTTATTTCATTAATCAGAAGCAATCCATTGGGTTTCAAGACACGATTTATCTCACTTAACGCTACTCGCCAATTCTTTTCGTGATGTAAGACTGTGAAAATAAACACAGCATCAAATTTTTCCGCAGGGAGATGAATGGCTGTAATATCTCCTTGAAAGACATTTACTGGGAGCCCCTTACTCTTAACTTTGGCTTGTGATCGAGCAACCATTCCCTCATTGAGATCAAAAGCAAAGTACTCACTTGGTTGGAAATACTCCGACATCACTTCAATTCCATATCCAGCCCCACACCCTCCTTCAAGTATTTGTTTTCCACTTAAATTCATGTTAAGCGAATAGAGGAGTCTTTTAAAAATCCTGAATTCAAAATACTTAAACATTAGTTTTTTCAATGGGCTAATCATTAATTTTTCTTCTAAATAGTGGAGATCAAATCGTAGTCCAATTCGTTTTTCAGAATGTGAGGGAATAGAATGCGGAAGATCCACGAAGTATCATTCTCCAATTAATAAGTTGCGCTTGACCCCTACCCTCTAACTCAATTAATTCTTTTTCTACGATATCTCTAACAAAACTTTGTAAATATTCTTCATTCTTACTCATAGGATGTTGTCAGTTGGGTTTATACATATCTATCATACAATTGACAAAAGTTATTAGAAATTAGGGTTTAATTATGACAGAAAGTACGATGAGTAAGATAAACGAACAAGAAACTTTACCATTCACAAAGATAATCGGATTCATTAAGCTCACACGACCACAATTTTTAATTGCCTATCTTATTATTGCGTTAGGTGCTTTAGTGCAGGGGTTAGTACAAGAATTAACGATCAATTCATTCCATGCGTTATTTGCAATTTCTGCTGCACTTTTTTCCGCAATTGGAGTTCATTATCGAGACGAGGCGGGTGATTGGGCTTCAGGGTATGACAATGAAATTGGAGGTATGGGTGTCATTCGTGATGGTATTTTACTGGAAAACACTGTACGCAACGCTGGACGTATTATAACAGCCGTAGCCATTGTTGCAGGGATACTACAAGCAACTCTTTTGTTTTTAAATTTTGACCAGGTCAATTTGTTCATAATTGGGATCCCAATACTTATTGTAATAACTTTTGTTAATTTCCTCACAGAGGAAGTACCTCTAGGACACGAAATCTTTACTACTGGGTCTTATCTCGCAACTTTTTACTGGGTATATCTTTCTCAGAATTGGACCGTTAATCCATCAGTAATTTTCTATTCTGTCTTCATTTTTCTTCTTGTTTTTGCATTGGTGCCATATCAAGATATTGCTGACATAGAATCAGACAAAAAAACTGGCAAAAAGACTTTAAGTGTAAAACTAGGGATTGATGGGATGGGTCACCTTAGTATATTTGTCGGGCTGTTTGCATTATTATTTCTATATGTTTCTATGCTCATTTAAAGGTATGATATTATTTTTTGGTCATTTTGGGAGGGTTTTCTTCCTATTTTTCTTTATTTGATAGTAGGGTGATTTTGTTTTTCTTAATCATATTACGATTTTACTTCAATTAGGATTTTTAACTAGCATAACTAAAGTTGCATCGGACGAATAAATTATGTTAAAATCTAATGCTCGTTGGGTCCGTGGTTATCTAACGGAAGTTGATGATGGTAGAGGCCATTCCGTCACTATGGATTTACCATCATATCAAAACGGTGAAGATACAGCTGCTACTGCTCTTGAATATATTGTAATGGGCTATGCAGGTTGTACAGTCACTATGTTTCGAATTGTGGTTGACAAAATGAGATTACAGGTTGACTCTGTTAACATGAAAGTTGAAGCTGAAAAACTTGGGGAAATGGGAACCGTTACTAAAATGGTATCTATTTTTACTGTCGTAACAAATGAATCTCAAGAAAAAATGCAAAAAGCACTTGAGAAAGCTCGTGAAATGTGTCCTGTTGGTCGTATATTTGATATGACAACAATCCCAGCTGAAATCAAATTAGTAATAGAGCGGCCTTAGCTCCAATTTTTTTCTTTTTTCTCAATTAATCTTGGGAATCAGGGAACACAATGATATACGGTTTTTATGAACATATCTAACGTTGTTATGAGCTTAATAGTTCTATGGGGCCAACACATCAAACAACACCATATAATCACCCCCCAATCTCGATGTACAAATATACGTTGGAAAAACACTGAATGACTGAAGATGAAAGTGGTGAAAATTCTTTGAAATTGTCTTTTCAGTCATTTTATGCAAAATGGTTTAATCTTACTAAAATAAGAGCTTCTCGGATGTCTGAAATTGCCATAGGAATAATAATATTACTTGTGTCTTTTTAATCTTCCAACAGATATCCATCTATTCACCTCGTATTGCGAATATTCTCTTATTTGGAGTAATATTCGTTGGGACTTTTTTACTAGTTGCTTTATATCATGAAAGGCAAATTACTACTATATTTGTTTCCTGCGGAATTTCTTTGTTGCTAGCTTCCATATTATTTGAGACTTTTAAATGGTCTTTGGTAGTTCTGCCATCTGGTGATCCCTTCCATGGTTATATGGAATGGGAAGTCCTTGCTGTAGTATTCGGAATGTCAGTTCTGGTAGAAGCTACTTCAGAAACAGGCTTATTCGACTGGTTAATTATCCGTATGTTAAAGATTTCTAAGGGGCGTGTATTTCCTCTCTTCATCATGACATCTCTTCTTACTTTCGCTCTTTCCACCGTTCTTGCTAATGTAACAGCAATGATTTTAATAAGTTCAATGATTCTTACAGTTTCTAATGGTTTGGATTACGATCCAACTCCATTCCTCTTAGGAGCTGTGCTAGCGACAAGTCTTGCTAGTATGGCAACGTTAATTAGTTCACTTCCTTCAATATTAGTTGGATCTCGGGGTGGTATTGAATTTGTTGAATTTTTAATCGTTTCTGTCCCTTTCCTTGTGATCAGCATTCCCCTGACAATTTTATATCTTAAAAGAGTATTCCCCCCAGAAAATATTCCATTAGGGAGAAGCTCCCAAGATAGTCTCGATACCCAAATGATTTTGTCCTTGGATGAATGGGGAGTAGTTGAGAACATATAAAAATTTTACTTGGCAGCATTATCATTGATTTTGACAATTATCGGGTTTATTCTTGCTGATTCTGTATTTGGTATCCCAATTGGAGTGGTTGCCATTATAGGAGGTATTCTAGCTATTGTATTAACGCAAAGTGATGAACATCGCCTTTTACGCGAATTGAACTGGGATACATTGCTCTTTTTTGCAGGATTATTTATCTTAGTTGGGACACTGGAGGCGACTGGAATTTTAGATGATATTGCTCACTCATTAACAGCTATCAGTGGAGGAGACATTATAATAGCTGGGGATTGATTCTCGTGATATCCTCATTTGTTAGTGGTATTCTTGACAATATCCCTGTTACAGCTGGATTAATTCCAATTGTTGAAAGTTTTCCGGCAACTGGATCCAATCCACATTATTTTTGGTTTATGCTGCTTTTTGGAGGAGCATTTGGTGGAGGATTGACTCCATTCGGGAGCGCAGCGTCAATTTTAGCCATATCAATTCTCAGTAAGGAAGGACGTCCTCTTAACTTCATTTATTTCATGAAGAAATTAGTTCCGATATCCCTTCTTCTTTTATTATTTAGTGGACTGTACCTTACGTTCCTTGGATTCGTTCTTAAGGTAATTTAATCTTCAAATACTGAATAAAAGAATTTACCTAAATTTTAGGGATAAGAGGAGCACTACGTGTATATACTGAAGAAGCGAAGTAATGATTAACTTTTTCTATCAAATCGAGATCAATGTCGGTTTGTTTGCTCGTCTCCTCTGTTGAAATTCCATGTTCCAATCGAACTAGAATCCTATCAACATCTAATGCGGTAAGCTCGAAAAAATATTGATATTTATTTTTTATACCAGGTAACAAGTCAGCTTTCGCCTTATTTGCTATATCGGTGGGGATATCTAAATAGTCTGCAAGATGTAATATTTGGGTGCGGTACAGATTACCAAGAGGCATGATATCAGCACAGTGTCCATGTCCCCATTTTGTAAAGAGACCAGTCAATAATTCAGTTTTATTGATCGTTCCTAGAAGAAACGCGTTTTCTGTTTCTGCAGTTAGATAAGCTACCGCCATTTGAATTCGAGAACGTAGTTTATTATGTGCAATGATCTTATGGAGTAATCGCTCACGTTCTGATTCTGCTTTTCCGACCATACCATATGTATTACCTTCAATTTCTCTGATCAATGTTGATTTAAGTAAAGAATAGCTTAAAGGTTGATAGAGCAAAGGAACCTCTCGAGATCGTCCTGGAATTAGTTCATCAGAATTAAACTGCTTTACAATAGGAGCGATATCACAATGAACAATTTGAGACTCAGAAATTCCTAGATAATCAATAGAATTCTTGAACATTTCAGTGTGTTTATCGAATTTACTTTCAGATCTATTGAAAAGTCTAACTTTTTCCTTTCCAAGTGTGTCCATTGCGAGTTTAGCAATAATTGTCGAATCAATGAATCCTGAGAATAATATTACGACACCGCTTACTCCACGCTCCTCTTTTGAAGTTTCAATGAAATTTTTAATTTTTTCGACAATATTACTAACTTGATCACTAATATCTAGATTTTCCAAAAATAAATCACCAATAATAATCTTAAATTGAGATTGTTTAACTTGTCAATTTCATGAGTTATTGCTTGAAGATTGTTCTTTTCCTAAAAAAATGCTAATATAACCTATTCAAGAACTCATAATTCTCAGAGAAAATTGAAATATTTAATGTTATTAATTTATGGTTAATTTGATCCTAAGTAATCGAAAATTCAATATTTTTATTTTTAATTTGTATAGATTTGTTTCTAGTAAATTACCCGTAAAGAAACGATTGAAAACCCCGTATCATCCTCTTCATTCTTAGAGATAAATGACCCATCTGTCGTTAAAAAACAGTAAGTTCTAGTATGTAAGGAGAATATATCTCAATGTCATTTGAATTTCTAGATAAAAGAATTCAGGCCATTTTACGAGATTTAGAGATAACTCCAACTCCTGGTCAACTTGAATATCTTAAGGCTATAATTTCAAATAAAGATGTACTGGTTGTGGCTTCCACTGGTTCAGGTAAGACTTTTGGAACAATTATTGCATGTTTACACCAGATGCTCACTCATACTGATCCTACGCCCATAAGAGTGTTGGTAGTTACCCCTTTAAAGTCTCTAAATCGAGATATTTTTAGACGAGTTCTTCCTCAATTAGCTTCTAAACTCGGTATCACGATTGCTGTAAGACATGGGGATACAACTCCATATGAAAGACAAAAGCAGACTAAGAATCCACCTCAAATATTAATTACAACCCCTGAATTACTTCAAGCCCTTCTCCCGGCAAAAATTTTCGGTCGTGTTCATTTAACAAATGTACAAACGGTAATAATAGATGAAATACATGAGCTTGTTGAATCTAAGAGAGGGATCCAACTTTCATTAGCTTTGGAGCGATTATCCCATCGAGTTAAGGGCCCAATTCAGCGTATCGGATTATCAGCAACTGTAGGTTCTCCTTCTGAAGTCCTAAATTTTCTTTCTCCAAAGAATGAAAATGCGCGTATTGTGAAAATCCCTCGTCTTAAGGAATTAAATTTACAACTTGATTATCCAACCAAATTATCTGCAAATTACAAGGATCTGCCTACAGCCATCCACACTACGGAAGACGCCGCATCCCGATTTCAACGCCTATTAGAAATTATTGAACAGGAGGACGGAACAGTTCTATTATTCACCAATACTCGCCAACAGGCTGAAATTCTTGGTTATCGTTTCAAGATGTACAATGAATTCACTCCGACTGAAAACCAGGTATCATTCGAAGTTCATCATTCCAGCTTATCTACCCAGAGTCGCTTACGTGCAGAAAAAGATGTTCGCGAAGGTTCTCTAGATTTGATTATTGCCACTTCGTCATTAGAACTGGGAATAGACATTGGATCAATCAGTTTGGTCATCCAATATATGAGCCCCAGACGAATCGAAACTTTGATTCAACGAGTGGGACGAGCCGGACACGGTCTAGATAAGGAGAGTAAAGGTATAATCATAACAGAAACTCCCCGAGAGCTCTTAGAGGCATTTTTGATAAATAATAGGGTTCTAGAAGGAAGAGTGGAACCAACTAGGATTCATACATATGCTTATGACATCTTATTTCAGAGCATTATAGGTATTCTTCTCGACTTTGGAGAAACATCGGTTAAAACCATTCACAAGATAATCTCAGGAGCCTCACCTTATCAACATTTCACTCCAAAAGATTTAGTACCCCTCCTGAAATTTGGCAATGAAAATTACTTTTTTTCTATAAACAAAGATCCAGATACAGAAAAAATTACTATCAGAATTAAGAGAAAGGCCTATAAATTCTACTACTCGAATTTAAGCAGTATCCCAACTAAACGATCGTATAGTGTAATTGATGTTGGTTCTCAAGCCCGCGTTGGGCATTTAGATGAAGGATTTATTGTTACACGTGGAGATAAAGGAGCAATTTTCATCTTAAATGGAACACCTTGGGAGCTCTTAGCCATTAAAGATGAAAAAGTTGAAGTTCGTCAAGTAAGAGGGATAACTGAGGCAACTATTCCTACATGGGAAGGAGAACTCATTCCTGTATCACAACTTGTATCTTCAACGGTTATGGATTTGTTTGAAGATGATTCAAATTTACAGACAACCACCAAAGAAATTCAAAATGAATTAAAATCTTTTCTGCGGAATCAACAAGAAAGAGATCTTATTCCAAAAAAAGGGAAATTGTTAATTGAAACAACTGGGAGGCAAATCGTTATCCATAGTTTTTTAGGGTCTAGAGGAAACGAAACCCTTGGGTTACTTCTATCGGCAGTCATTGGAGCTCGTCAAGGACATTCAATACAATATCGTACAGACCCTTACAGTATCTTCTTATCACTTGGCCGTCCTATAAGTCTTAAGAATATATTTGAAACCTTAGAGCCTGAACACGTACAACCTCTTTTAGAACATCGAATTAAAGGTACAGATTTATTTGCGTGGCGTCTTAGACAAGTTGCGAAACGTTTCGGAGTTCTTTCAGAATCTGCTGAAAATTCAATCATGATGACCCGTTTCATTGTATCACGATATAAAGAAACTATCGTAGGACAGGAAGCAGTTAATGAAATTCTTAGCGAAAATATGAATCAAGATCTTGTTATTCAATTTTTAGAGAGGATTCAGAAAAAAAAACTCACGATTGAAGAAGTACCCGTATCTTCCTTTGACTCCCCCCTCTCTCTAGCGGCTACTGAACCAATTTCCTCCAATGTACTGAAGTTAAAACCCTCTTCTATCATTCTCGAAAAGATTGAGAAAAGAATCCGAAACACATGGGTTCGATTAGTTTGTATGCGTTTAACATGTAAGTATGAAAAACTACAACGAATTGAAAGCCTTGAAGATATTCAATGTCCTCTTTGTCACTCGCGTTATATTGCAGTAGTGCATCAACACAAAACTGGCATTAAAGCCTTGTTAAAAAGATCGACAAATAAAACAATTAAGCTTACGCAAGATGAGAAAAAAGTGCTAAAGACCGCAAAAAAATCTGCAGATATTGTTCTCTCATTTGGAAAAAAGGCAGCTTTTGTCCTTGCTGGACGGGGTATAGGCCCTACAATTGCTATCCGCATATTACGGGAACCCCATAAAACAACTGAAGATCTCTTGACTTCAATTTACCATCATGAGGCCAATTTCGCCCGAACTCGTGAATATTGGGCTTAAGCAATTGGTTGTACTAGATATCTGCCAATAGTCCTAAATCAATACCATCAGTCATTTGAACTTGTGCATTTGGATGGTGGAGTAATGGTCGAAGGATTGGATAAGATTTATGTCGTTTTCTTCCTCCACCGACTATATTCATTACATATCCAGATAAGAAGTGATTATAAGCAGGAAGAATTGTAATAGGAGCCATATCGACCATTCCTATTTCCTCTAATTCGAAAGGAAATTGAAATAATAGAAATAAATCTTCCCTTGGTACTTGTAATTTAACATATACTGGAAATTTGTGGCGAATTTGTAAATCATCTTTCAAAACGATTTCAGGATGGAGATGGCCGAGAATTATTTCTGACGTGAAGACGATTTTCTTGAAGGGGGGAATTTGGCCATGAAAAATGCCCAGTTGGTTATCAAATAGTGATTTCCCTTCAGAAGGTAATATTTGGCAGGAGTCTTCCAGTTCCTGATAAAATGACACATCATTTTCACCCTGAACTAGTATTACTTCCAAGTTTGGTATCCTAAGAATTTCATTTCTAAATGAAGTAATGATAGTTTCACTTACTTCTTCTGGGAGAATTATGTGTGAATCTTCCATTTCTTTCTTTTTTTTAAGTCTAAAATGATGTTCTAAGTCTCCACAGACTACCAAATGAGAGGGGTGAATCTTCAGAATATCGTCTCGAAGATTTTTAATAATTTCAAGTGACCAGCTTGGTTTTGATGTCCATAGACCTCTACCAAACCATTCAACATCGAAACCAAGATGTAAATCAGCTACTAAAAGTACCTTCTTCTCATTAAAATTGCGAACAAGCCAACGTCGGTCAACAGATTGATCGGAAAGCATTTTCTCAAAGGGATAAATTTTATTCAGTGTAAAATAATGATAAACATCTATTCAAATGTGAAATTTGATTTATTTATTAGATCTACTTATCTGATTGCGTACAATAGGATTTTGAGAGCTTAAATGATGAAGGGCTTGTTCAAAATTAGTATTCGGGGAGAGCGAGTAATCGAGAAGTAACCCTGTTCTCCCTATTTTGTCCCGACGTGTTAATACACGAATTCGTTCATCAATTATTCTCTGAGAAACATTTAAACTTTTCATTGCCGTCTTTTTATGACTTAAAAGTGACGAATACCAGTATCCTGTGTTTGTTGGCTCAATAAATAGTAATCGTTTTGTGACCCCCGGTGATCCAGCCTTCTCCAATAACTCCTCCAGATACAATAATCCAGAAAAACGATAAAAATCTATTTCACGCTCGGTTGGAGGTGTTAAAGGAAAAGTTAATGAAATTTTTTGGTCAATCTTGAATAAGCCTTTGATGGTTGAGTTTGGTGTTCCCATGATAACGCGACGTTCAGTATTGATAAATTCATTAACCAAATCCAACCGAAATGAGGGGATAATGTAGGGGATGTGAATATCAATGTCTGAAGATTGACTAACATCTCCACGCGCAACTGATCCGTGAATAAACGCCTTTACGCCATTTTCTTTAAGTAAATTGAGATAATACACCGATATTTTTCTTAATTGGGTTAAATTTTGTTTTTCTTCTTCTGTATGTTTGTGGAAATCTTTACCAATATTTCTAGCGATTTTTTCACGAGGCATTTCAGCTTGATACATCAGTATTGATTTTTTAAACTAATCCTTCAAAAAAGTACTTCTTTCGATTCGGAATTTTTAAGCATTTCTGATGCTTAAAAGGGCTCTAAGTTAAGGAGAAGAATTTACGATTAGCTACTACCAGACAGAGACGGGAGATCTTCGGCCGTACCGTATATCTAAAGTTTTTGCGTCGAAATCAATGGAAAAATCTAACTCTGATCCAAAAGATGACTGAATCTTGGGAATCTCTCTAACACAAACTTTACATACATCTAATGATGCTATAAATTGCACTAAACAAGATAATTCGCCTTTATCGATCGCTTCATGTGTATAATTTCGTACACGATAATCATGGACCCTTACATCTGAGATTGGTTGAGTAATCTGTTGCATAAATACTTCGACATCTTCAGTAATTCTAAAGAAGGGATATTATGAGCATATTACACTTGTCTTCCTTAAGTCTCTGAAAACGATTTGGAGCTTAAATAATTAAGATAGGTCCTGTTAGAGATCCTTAGTTCAAAGTTTTTCAACTAATAAATGAAATAAATTCTTCATCCTCTCATTAACTGGAATTTCAAGGTTACTTCTTGCTATATTTGAGAGTAAAATTTAACTAAGGCATTATTTTCATTTTTGATTAAGTAAGTGTTTTTCTCCTGCCAATCAAAGATTAGAATATTGCTACTCCCTAATAATGTTAAAGAAAAGATTTAATATTATAAAAATATAATCATAAGTGGAAAGTGTATTGATGAGTAGCTCTGATGATTCTTCATCCCAAGAAAAAATGAATCTTTCTACCCCGAGCACGATTTTAAATTCATACATCTGTTGGATTATGATTTTTGGAAGTTTGTTGACAATTACACTTGGATTATTCAGCATTACTGGAGTGATTATTGACACAACTCGAACTAACCAATTAATTTATTTTGATGGCTTTTTTGTCGGTTTGCTCCTAGTAGCTGGTGGATTTATTTTACTTTTAGGAGTAATTATAATGAAAAATTGGTCTCCTCCGCCCTTTCCTGATATGCAATCGGATTCATTATGAACAAACTAACTATTTTGTTGCGTTCGGGGAAAAAAAAACCGTCTTATGAGTTAGTTTGTGCCATTAGATGTCAGTTTTTAAGAGGTTAAAGGAATAGTATGTTAGGAGCAGATCTTTTTGGATCCTACTTTTACAAACCCTGGAGAAGTTATACCGATTATTAAAGCCCTAGCTGATCCTACTCGACTAGGAATGCTTCTGTTTATGAATACTTCTTCTCCTAAAGGACTTACTGCATCCCAATTAGCAGATAAATTGGGGAAAAAGATTCCTACCATCCTTCATCATTTGGAAAAATTACAGGAATTAGGATTAGCAGGATATAAAATGGAACAAAATGAAGCGGGTAGAAAGATCAAGCATTGGCGTGTAACCAACGCCAATTTCTTATTAGAAATCAATTTGAATGCTTTTACTGATGCGAAAGTTGTTGTAGATGAACTAATATTGTTCTTATTCGAGGAAGAAAAAAGGAGCAAAGGGAGAATAAAAACTAATTATACCAGTGATAATTCCCCTGAAGAAATTAAAGGAAAATTGCTTAATTATATTAATGAAGCAAAGCCAGCTAGTACTCAGAGCGTTGAATTACTTCATGCACAAGAAATACATTCTCGCCTTGCTAAAAAGTCTGAACTTGAAAAACATTTACGTAAATGGATTTTTAAAGCATTTAAAGACTCTGCAGCCTCATTACAATTAGATTTTTTTGAGTTAGGAGATCGCTTTGTTCTTGGCCGAAAGCTCCAACAAACTCTGTATGAGTATTTCATACAATCTAATAAATTCAGTGCAATTGGTTACACGGAAGAAGGGCGACCTGTTCAAAGACTAAAACTTCGACCTGAATTTCTTGACGATCCGGATGACTAACTTGCTAAAGATATTTAGCTTTTAAATTATCAGCCCATTCGAGCAATTCTTTGTGCAGAACAGGAGTAGCGATAACAAGCTGATCAAAAATCGTATCTGTTGGATGGATGGATTTTCCCTCAAGTGTTGTTATTTTGATTCCTAATTGTTCAAGTATTAATGTTGCTGCAGCAATATCCCAAAATTTCCCTTTTCTTCCTACTCCCCAAAATATACCACCATGAAGAGTACCTTGAGCAATTAACATTAAATGTTGAGAGATACCCCCACCTAATCGGTATGATCGTCCAATAATTCCATCTAAATCTGCCAGAGCTAACTGTCTTTTTATATCATCAGAAATTCGATTTGAAAAATCAACAAGTATGCGGGCCTCTGATAGATGATGTACTCTTGGAGGTGGGAGGATAGATCCATTTAGAAATACTGAGTTTTCTTTTGCGGTCGAATATAACATATCAGTAAATGGATTGTAAACAACTCCTGCTAATAATCCAGTCTCATCCCAAGCAGCAATTGACATACAAACAAATGCCAAATTTCCCCTCAGAAAAGCTTTTGTTCCATCTAAAGGATCGATAAACCAAGTTACTGTATCTGATGGTAATTGTTCATCGGAGGCAGATTCTTCTGCCTGTAACGTATGATCTGGAAAATGCATCAAAATATGATTTTTAATAAGACGTTCACTCTCAAGATCGAAATTCGTAGTAACATCTCCTACACCCTTCCTAAACATTTGGAGATCTTTAAAAGACATTAATCGAAGAAAAGATCCAGCCATTTTCGCAGCTTCTTCTGCTACAGATTGAAGACGTTTGTAGTTCATTGGAATCACTTTTATTTATAATTTTGATAATTCATATTGCACTTGGGCACTTAAACCGTCTAGTAAAGGCATTACATTTCCTACTGTTCCTGGAGCGGCGGCAGCCACTAAAAAAATATCATCTGAAACTGGGGCAACATAGCATTCGCGCTCTGCTGTTCTAAAAATTAATATGTTGATTTTTTCATTTGTTCTGGACGTGATAGAAGTTTTTAACTCTTCAAATGCTATTAACCCTAATACTGTTATTGCTTCCATTTCAGAAGGATCACAGGTTTTCGTGGAATAAAGTTCAAATCCTTCAGAAGCTTGAACTACAGATATACATAATGGTATCTCTGCATATTCGCTTTTGAAGACATTTGCTACGACATCAATAGTTTTTTGAGCAGATTCCGACACTAATAACAACTCGACTGGATTTGTAAGGATATGAGATGGTGAAAGGGATTTATTATTACACAAATCGTCCTCGAGGTTGAAAAGGCTTTGTATTCTCTTTTTCTCCAATCTTCATCTCTTAAGTTTTAAAATTTCAATCATGAAAGAAATTAATAAAAACGAAACATTCTCACAATTAGAGCAACAAGATATCTTTAATGCTACGAACTAATTACAGATCAGTATGGTTCATATGAAAATCGTGAAAGAAAGGGACTCTTTAGATAAAGCGACAAATCTCGTTGAAAATTAGTGTCAAATAGATCTTTCTCCTCAGAGAATGACGCTGAACTTGAAAAATGGATATCTTGGTTTCAAAAGCAGAGTACATTATTTAAAGCTGAAAAAATATCAGTATTGCAATATTTTGCGCAAATAAACCGAATTTCTTCCTTTTTGATTGCAAAAACTTCATCGACAGAGGCAGACCTCTTTGAAGTGGAAAAGAAAGATCGTAAGAAGATTTATGATTTAACAACAAGAGAGAAAATAGCTCCGAAAGCTTTAGAAGAAAAAGAATTCATAGAACTAGCTCGAATCCTATTCAAACAACTTTCCAAGGAAAAATCTTCTGAGTTAAAGAAAAACACGAGAGTTGAGAGACTTACTCAGAATATGCGAAATAACTGTTTTAGTTTTACTCTTGATTCAGATCCTCAGATAGATATTGATCATATAATTGACGATAATCTGTACGAAGATGATTCTAATAGTAGAAACTATCTTCTTGGTGAACTTTATCTCGATTTACTTAATCCTCAAGAAGGACGTAATTATTTTGAAAAAATCACATCTGAAGAGCTACAGACCTCAGGATTATTAATCCTGGCTTGTTTTGAAAAGAATTTTGATTCCTTCTTAATATTGTTGAAAAAAGCGTTTCCTGAAAGTTATCTACCAAAAACATATGGTAGATATGTATTATCCTTTTTGATTGGAAATGAAAATTCCTTTAGATATGAAATTGATGAATCTGGCCAACGTAATGTGACCTTTGCATACAGCACAGGAATAATCAAAATTCAACGAATGGATAACTTCTCATCCTTTATTTCTGACAATCCTTTATCACCTGACGGAAGTAGGGGATTATGAACTTCCCCAGGAAAACAAGAAAAGCAATATACCATTAGTAATATGATCCAACTTGATTTCAAACAAGTTCTGGGATGGCAAGACTTAAAGTCAAAGTTTTTTAGCAATTGAATCCTTGGGACCTGTTATTTCTTCGAACAGTGTAATAATCTGAACCATCTCTCACCCAAAGAACCAGCGGATTCGGTTTCTCTATAGAATAGCTGGAGGATGAAAAAGGGGAGATTTTCATTTTAACCTAAATCTATTCAATGTAATTGGATTGAATGTTAAACCATTA
Organism: Candidatus Heimdallarchaeota archaeon; assembly: GCA_019057635.1. Taxonomy (GTDB): domain Archaea; phylum Asgardarchaeota; class Heimdallarchaeia; order Hodarchaeales; family Hodarchaeaceae; genus Hodarchaeum. Next base: position 52,185 of record DXJL01000133.1, on the reverse strand, counting down.
TTACCATTAGTGGGAGAGAAACAGATAAATCTTTTTTTTGGAAAACTGGCGATAAAAGTTTTTTACTCATTATTTTTTTTGGCGATTGTACAATATTTCAACCCCAATAGAACAAACAAAGGTTATAAAGGTGAAATTTCCGACATTACCAGCTAAACCTGATCTTCCAACTCGTGAAAATGATGTGTTGGAGTACTGGAAGCAAATAAACCTAGAAAAACGAGTACAAGAGGAGTCAAGTGATAATCCTCTTTTCATTTTTCTTGAAGGCCCTCCAACAGCAAATGGTCATCCACATATTGGTCATGCATTAACACGCGCAATAAAAGATGTAATACTCCGCTACAAAACAATGACAGGCCATTATGTCACGCCACGGATTGGTGGATGGGATTGCCATGGATTGCCAGTGGAAATTGAAGTAGAAAAGGATCTTGGACTGAAGAACAAAGAAGATATTGAAGCGTATGGGGTTGATCGTTTCATTAAAAAATGTCCAATTTCTGTGATGCGTTATGTAAATGAATGGGAAACCATGTCTAAAAGGATAGGATTTCACCTAGATTTACCACGATCATATGTTACTATGTCTGAAGACTACATTGAATCCGTTTGGTGGTCACTACAGCAGATATATAACAAGAAACTCCTGTTTAAAGGTCATAAAGTAGTACCATATTGTACCCGTTGCGGAACTTCGATATCATCTCACGAAGTTGCTCAAGGATACGCAGAGACAACAGATCCCAGTATATACATCAAATTTCAAGTCAAAGGAAATCCTAAACGACATTTCCTAGCATGGACAACCACTCCGTGGACCCTTCTGTCTAATCTTGTTCTTGCTGTTAACGAGAAAGAGTCCTATATCGAGGTAGAACATGAAGGAGAAAGTCTAATATTTGCAAAGGATCTACTCCCACGAATCTTTTCAACAGAAAAGACTGTCATCAAAGAATATGTTGGTCAAGATCTTCTTGGTATGGAATATGAAGCTCTCTTTTCCTACACTGCAGAAAATAAAACAGGTAAAGCTCATTTTGTAGTAGCTGCAGATTTTGTCTCTATGGAGGATGGTACTGGGATAGTTCACTGTGCTCCTGCATTTGGTATTGAGGATTACGATCTCTGTCAAGAAATTGGAGTAGACATGTTTAATCCTGTTTTAGAAAATGGAAATTTTTTCGACGATATGCCAGATTTTGGAGGAATGCATGTTAAAACTGCAGATCCGCATATCATGGAACAATTGAAAACAGAAAATAAACTTCTGAGAGTAGAAACGATTACTCACACTTATCCATTTTGCTGGAGATGTGATTCACCCCTACTCTATTATGCTATGGAATCTTGGTTTATTGGTATGAGCCAAGTACGTGAGCGAATACGAGAATTGAACCAACAAATTCGTTGGGTTCCAAAACACTTGAAAGATGGCCGATTTGGAAACTTTCTTGATGAACTAAAGGATTGGTCTCTCTCTCGCTCTCGATATTGGGGCACACCATTACCAATATGGACATGTGAAAAAGGGCATGAATTCATAGTTGGAAATAGAGAGGAATTAAACCAGCTAACAAAGGGGGGTTTACCAAAGGGCTTTTCACTTCATAAACCTGATGTTGACAATATCGAAGTTCACTGTCCCACGTGTCAGACCAAAGCCATACGTGAACCGTATGTAATCGATGCTTGGTATGATTCAGGATCAGCATTCTTTGCCCAATGGCATTATCCCTTTGAAAATAAAGACGAGTTTGACAAGCACTTTCCTATAGATTTTATAACCGAGGCTATTGATCAAACACGTGGATGGTTTTACTCCCTTCTAGCAATTTCGACTGTAGTTTTTGATCAGTTAGTCTATAAATCATGTCTGACAATGGGACATGTGCTTACCGCAGAAGGAAAAAAGATGTCCAAGTCAAGAGGGAGTGCTATTTATTCTGAGGAAGCATTCGAAAAGTATGGAGCAGATCCAGTCCGATGGCTCTACTTTAGCGGACCAACTTGGAATGATGTACGATTTGGTTTTGGTTTACTAGAGGATGAGATAAAGGAATTTATTCTCCCCTTGTGGAATGTACTATCATTTTTCATCACTTATGCAAATCTTGATGAATATTCTCCCAACATTAAGAAATACAAGGTTGTATATTCGAAGAGACCACTATTAGATCGCTGGATCTTGTCGAGATATCATAATACGCTAAATGAGGTTCATACAGCATTTGATGATTTATCAATCCACCAAGCAACAAAAGCATTGAAGGCGTTCTTAACGAGTGACTTATCGAATCTCTGGATACGTCAGTCACGACGTCGATTTTGGGAGAAAACGTTAACTATATCAAAAAAATCAGCATATTCAACACTGTATGAAATATTGGAGTCCTTATCCAAAGTTTTAGCCCCTCTCATACCATTCCTTTCTGAAGAGATGTATAGGATTTTAGTGCGAAGCCAGGGAAAGGGCTTAGACAGTGTTCATTTAGAGAGCTATCCCGTTTCAGATCCAAAGAAAATAAAAACAAAGATCGAAGAAAGTGTAGCAATATCACGTGAAGTCATCACTAACGGAAGATCTATCAGAGCAAAAAAAGATCTAAAAGCACGTTGGCCTCTTCAAGAGGTAATAGTGGTTAGTAGCGAGACTGGAAAGAAGGCGATTACTTCATGTAAAGACTTAGTTATGCAGGAGCTTAATGTAAAATCATTAGAATTTTCTGATGATCCCTTGGAATTCCAGGACATTGAATTTGCACCAAATTTCAAACAGCTTGGACCAAAATTCAAGAAAAATGCAAATGATGTTGCTACATGGATGAAAGCCCAAAAAGGTTCAATAGCAAAAGAAATCGCCCAGATCTTAAGTAAAAAAGGTGAGTATCAAGTTACTATAGATGGAGAAGAAGTCACTATAAGTAAAGAGGATCTTGAAGTCAGAATCACAGAGAAAGAAGGATTCGGTGGAGCTAGCTTCAAAGAAGGAGATCTTTTTCTCAACCTATCCCAAACTGAAGACCTAATCCACGAGGGGTTCGTTCGAGATCTGATCCGTCGGATACAATCTATGCGTAAAGATTTAGAGTTAGTGTATGATGCAAACATATCAGTGCATCTCACTAAATTAGATGCAACTACAAAGAAAATTGTTAACGAATACTCTTCTTTAATACAAGAAGAAGTCTTAGCAACCAATTTGGATTTCTCAGCTGTCAAAAAGGGATTTAAAAAAGAATGGTCGATCCAAGATCCTCAAGGGAAAACAAGAAACGTCTCTGTCAACATTGAATCATAATTAAATATACGATCAAAGAGTAGACTAGCAATGGATTCGAAAACCTTAAGGGAAAAGTATTTACAATTTTTCAAGGAAAGAAATCATGTAATAATTCCTTCAGCATCTATTTTTCCAGAAAATGATCCAACTGTCCTTTTTACAACCGCAGGGATGCATCCATTACAGGTTTATTTTACTGGAGAACCTCATCCTTCAGGTAAACGCATTACTAATAGCCAGAAATGTATCCGTACTCGAGATATTGATGAAGTAGGTGATCCTACGCATCTTACATTCTTTGAAATGTTAGGAAATTGGTCATTAGGTGATTATTTCAAAGAAGAAGCCATTTCAATGAGTTGGGAATTCTTAACTTCACCTGATTGGTTAGGTATAGATCCTGATCGATTATCAGTTACAGTGTTCGAGGGGGATAAAGATGCACCGAGAGATGAGGAATCCGCCGCAATATGGCGTAAAATGGGTATTCCCGATGATCGAATCTATTTTCTCCCTCGTGAGGATAACTGGTGGGGTCCAGCGGGTTCTACAGGACCTTGTGGTCCTGACACGGAGATGTTTTTCGATACGGGAAAAAACCCCTGCTCAAAGACATGTCGTCCTGGCTGTCATTGTGGAAAATACTTTGAAATCTGGAATGATGTTTTTATGAGCTATAATAAGTTAGCAGATGGTTCGTTTGGAAAATTAGCTCAACATAATGTAGATACAGGAATGGGTATTGAACGTACAATTGCTGTACTTAATGGTGCAACAACTATTCATGAAATAGATACAATTCAACCCATTAATGATCGTATAAAACGATTTGCAAAAATTATGACTGAACCTACTGAAGAACAACGTAAATCAATCAACATTATTGCAGATCACATAAGATCTGCTACCTTTATATTAGGAGATGACAAAAATGTCTCCCCCTCGAATTTAGGGCAGGGTTACGTCCTTCGAAGGTTTATTCGAGGGATTATTCGTCAAGGGAATCTGTTGAATATTAAACAACGCTTTCTCCCTACACTGGCAGAAATTGTCATGAGTTTATATTCAGATATCTATCTCGAACTAGAAAGAAATAAGAATTTTATTATGAATAATTTAACCCAAGAAGAAAATAAGTTTTCTACCACATTAAAACGTGGACTTAAACGTTTGGGTAAAATATTAGATGAAACAGGGACATTAACAGGTCAAGATGCATTTCTTCTATTCACATCTTTCGGTTTCCCACTAGAAATGACGTTGGAAATCGCTAAAGAAAAGAATATTACAATTGACACACAAGCATTTCAAGAAGAATTTGCCCATCATAAAGATCTATCACGGAAAGCAACATCAGGGACCTTCAAAAGTGGCCTTTCTGATCATACAGAAAAAACAACTCGACTGCATACAGCAACTCATCTGTTGCAACAAGCATTAAGAGATGTGTTAGGGAATCATGTTGAACAAAAAGGTAGTAACATTACCCCAGAAAGAACAAGATTCGATTTCACTCATTCTGAAAAACTTTCACCATCAGAAATCGAGAAAGTAGAACAACTTGTGAACAAAAAGATCAAAGAGGGACTAGCAGTTACAAGCGAAATCCTTACCCCTAAAGAAGCAAAGGCAAGTGGGGCACTAGGATTCTTTGAGGATAAATACCAAACCAAAGTTTCTGTATATTCAGTTGGAAATTTTTCCAAAGAGATTTGCACAGGTCCTCATGTAAAAAACACCAAAGAAATTGGTACATTTACCATTCAAAAACAGAAGAATATTGGTACAGGCTTAATGAGAATTCGAGCAAAGATTGAACCATGATATAATTTAGAATTTGGTCAATTTTACTTTAGGGGGATCACTGAAGATAGATAAAACGCTTCGGTTTGGCATCTCAGTCCAGCTTTCTTCTCGAGCTTCTTGCACACCTATTGGTTCAGAACTAACAATTACCCCTGAACCAGTTTCATTATAAAACAGTGTGAAATAATCATGGTGTTCAGCAGCATAGCGAATAACAAACATTTCTGATCCATTACTTAACATAGAGTTGAGTGATGAGAATTTTAAATCAAATTTCAAGAGACTCTCAATCAATCTCTCTATTCTATGTTCTATACTTTCTTCTTTCAATATATGTGTCAGTAAATAATGGAATAAAAACTCTGAATCGGAATTATCAGATGTCATTTGGAATATAGAGGCTTTTTCCAATTTTTCTGCCTTGTAAACTGTGCCATTATGGACAAATGCCCAGCCTGCAAAAAGAAAAGGATGACTATTTGGTAAAGAAATCGGAATGCTCGGGCTTGCTTTCCTTAAATGGCACAGAAAGGTATGTGGTTGACTTTGAAAAGATTGAACCTTTTCTTTATACTCTGGAGCTTCTCGTGCAGAACCGAGATATTTACCTACTAAAACCATTCCTGAGTCATCGTGTTTAGAACAGGCCATTCCCCATCCATCCTTGTGGCCTGGTAGCACATTCGGAATACTTGGGATTTTTCCCTTCTCTGATAATTCTTGAAAATCACTCAGAATTTTCTGCCAAGGATTTACTGAGCCATAAATCCCAAGAAGACGACACATATTTGCACCTAGTAGTGGACAATTGTTCTTAAGTAATTCAGATATGTTTGGGTTTTATTAAAGGTATACGCCAATCCATACTGGGCGTTCTTACCCCCAATTTGAATAAAATGGGGCCTCGTCGTTTATGTTCACTTTTATAAATCATAGATCTGACTTTTTTAATCGTTGAAGGTGGAATCTGGGTAAGTTCGGTAATTTGTTCATCAGTTTGAAATATTTCTAGGCCATATAAGACTGAATCAAGTTCTGTATAGCTCATACCGATTTCAGCTTCATCTGTTTGCCCTTTAGTTAATCCTGCACTCGGGGCCTTTTTTAGAATTGATTTAGGTAGTTTTAGATACTCTGCAAGTTGATAAACATGAGTTTTGTAAACATCTCCAATGGGGAGGATATCAACGCCACCATCACCATACTTAGTAAAATATCCAATCATTATCTCGCTTTTATTACCAGCTCCACAGACTAAATAATTATTCTTATTAGCATGAAAATAAAGGTATGTTTGTAAAAGCCTAGGCTTAATATTCATCCATGCTAATTCTGAAGAATCTTCTGTTTCGCTAATGCTTTCTGCAAATTGGTCGATAACTCCTTGAATGTTATATTGGATTAGGTCAAGCTTTAGTTTTTTACACAGGGCTTTAATATCTGTAATATCAGCTTCAGAAGAATTAATATTCTGTAGAAAGATTGGAATGACATTTTTTGACCCTAAGATCTTAGCAGCAAGAGTAACAACTACTGCCGAATCTATTCCTCCACTTAATCCAATTACCACTCCTTCTGCTCCAGCTTCAGTCACTCGTATCTTTATGAAATCTTGAATAAGCTTGCTAGTCACAGTAACATCAAGAGAGGGTATACTGCGAATTCTTGTTTTAGATGTCATAGTAACTCTCTTCTATCGTTTTAAATATCCAAGAGGGTAAATCCTTCAAGGTAGGTACAAAATTTTTGGCACTCTGTGAGCTATCTGTTGATAGTGTACAAACCTCAAAATCAGGCTTATTATATTCAAGTTTTGCGATTTGTTTTCCTGTAGCGGAACGAACCTCTGATCCTCCCCAGAATATCAAATCGTCTTGAATTCCAGATTGGTTTACATAAACAAAATTAATAGTATTCTCCATTGCTCTTGCAGGGATAAATGTTTCAAAATATTGTCTTCGTACACCTGGAGATGCAGAGATACAAATGCTCGTGTGCGCTCCCAAGAGAGCATGAGCACGTGTAATTTCTGGACTAAAGATATCATAACAAATTTGCATTCCGATCTTTCCCATCGGAGTGTCCATTACGTTTATTGTCGGAGAACTTCTGAAATATCGTCTTTCGTTAAAGACAGAATGATTAGGTAGAAATATTTTGCGACTTTTTCCAATAAAACCCTCTGGACCAAACATTACTGCAGTGTTGTATAATAATCCCGGGATAGAGGACTCTGGCATACCTGCAATTAAATAACAACTATTTTTTTGTGATATACGAGCTAATTCCTGACTAAACGGCCCAGACGGAATTGGTTCTGCCAGTTGATATACATCATCATGCATCAAATAGCCTGTTACTGATAATTCAGGAAAAACTACAATAGTAGGTATCTCTTCGTCAAAATCTATCTTTTCACAAATTTCAGAAATGATCTGTAAATTGGATGTGGGATCTGCTTGATGTGAATGAGTCTGGGCTAATGCTACTCGAAATTTCAATATACTCACTACTATTTTTTAAACGTCAATATATTCCTTCCAATCCCAATCGGTAACTTGTGTTGAATATTGTAGCCATTCCTTTTTCTTAATCTTGAGGAAATGATTGAAAATATGTGTTCCCAGAGCTTCTTGAATAATACGATCATTCTTCAGACAGGTGAGGGCTTGGAAGAGATTTCCTGGAAGATTTTTTATTCCTAACTCATCTCGCTCTTCAGAGGTCAGTTTAAAGATGTTTGATTTGACGAGAGGAGGAAGTTCTAGCTTACGATCAATACCATCTACACCCGCGGCAATCACAGCTGTTAATGCTAAATAAGGATTGGAACTTGGATCGGGACAACGATATTCAAACCGAGCAGTATGTGGATCTTGGAACATTGGGACACGACATAATGCCGATCTATTTAAGGGTGCCCATGCAATATAAACTGGTGCTTCAAACCCAGGGACCAGCCGTTTGAACGAATTCACTGTGGGTGCTACTATTACAGTTAAAGCTTCCGCATGATCAAGTATTCCAGCCATAAATTGTTGTCCAACAATTGATATTTCACTTGGTTTTTCTGTCGCAAATAGATTGTCCTCACCTTCCCAGAGTGAGAGATGGAAATGCATACCGTTCCCATTTGCGTCTCCAAATGGTTTAGGCATAAAAGTAGCAGAATAACCTATTTTTGCTGCCAAGGCTCTCACGATAGCCTTGTAGGTGACAATCGAATCTGCTGTAAATAATGCCTCGGAATGTTTTATCTCAATCTCATATTGTCCTGAACCTACCTCATGATGATGCACTTTACAGGTGATTCCAGCTTTTTCTAAATGAGAGGGAAAACGTTTAATGACCCCCTCTGCGATGGCATTAGGAAAAATGTCTGCATATTTTCCAGTGTCGACTGGTTTGTTATCTTTTAATAGAAAAAATTCAGGTTCTGGGCCAACTTTTAGCTTCCATCCCCGAGAGGTTAATTTTTCATCAATAACGGCCTTTAGACGTGAACGAGTATCTCCCACAAAAATTTCATTATGCTGACGAACCTCACACATAACTGCAATTTTTGGTTCTTCTGTATAAGAAAGCTCAATTATACTATCTGCCTCTGGTATTAAATGTAGGTCAGAATTTTCAAGAGGAGTAAATCCAGCAATGGAACTACCATCTACGTTCGCTCCTTCGGTGAAAATTGGATCTGATTGAGCCGTTTGAAGGTCATGAATGTTGACAGGGACATTCATTGCTTTAAGTTTACCATGAATATCGACAAAACGAATTTCTAAAACACTAAACATTGACAATACCTTAGTTTTAGGCATGAAATCCGCCCTATTAAACCTAAGCTATTTTTGTTTTCGTATTATATCTCGAATTTCACGATAGCCAATAACTGTTATATCAAGCTCTTTGACACGATCGCGAAGATAAACATCCGTAAAGGCTTCGTAATCTTGATTACGCCATTCTGCAGAATCAGGAGCTATTGATTTTAATTCATGACTCATTTTTGCTGGATGGAAGAGTAAATGTGTTAATCCAGGTTGTAATTCTTTTAGGAGCTCGTGATAGTATTGGCTTTTGTTTGGGTAAACTCCTCCAGTCTCTATTATCATATGATCTACTAATGGGAACCCATTTGATTCGAGTGATTCCAATAAATCTTGATAGATATCTACATATTCCCCTAATCCCATCAAGAATAATTCTTCCTTTGAAAGTTTTGGGAGAAAAGCAGGAATTTTATATTCATCCGAAAGAGTTAGATAGGATTGTATGAACTTAGGATCCATGACTGTTCCCATGTGAGTATCTATATGCGTCACATCTATCCCAGATTGTAGTGCATAATCTATTTGTGTACGCATCTCAATTTCTGCTGCTTCGGCTGTAACATTTGATATTGCTTCTTCTGCAGTTTTCCAAAGACATCTATCCTCTGCTAATAATCCAGTTTTGGTTTCTACACTACTTAATGCCCGCCACCTATATGTGGAGTATTCAGAGGTTAAGGTTAAATGAACACCAATGTCATACTGAGGGTTTGTTTTTGCAATTGCTGCAACCTCTAGAAACCAAGGTGCTGGAACAATAACTGACCCGCAAGAAGCAATTCCAAAATCTAAGCACTCAAAAGCCGCTACATTCGCTGCATGTGAAAAACCCACATCATCAATATGAAAAATTACTACTTTATCTTCAGGGGAAAATCCAAGTTTCTGAAATAATGTTTCATCCGTCATAATTATCCATTCCAGAAATAATTGTGTTGTGAATAATTTTATTTACTTGAGTTGGTGACTCTTGAAAAACAAAATGCCCTGTATCGGGTATGAGGAAAAGCTGAGACTTAGAGATATTTTCATTGAGATATTGTGAGAATTTGGGGGGAGTCATTTGATCTTGGTCACCGCAAATAATGACTGTTGGAATTTTAATATACTTTAGATCCTCTCTCACATCAAAATGTCGACAAGCCTCAAGATCATCATATAATACGTTAACACCATTATTTGTGAGTATATTCTGATTTTTGAGCTTTATAGATCGATCTGCCTTTGATCCGTAGCTAAATTTATTCATCAATTTTAGGGCCTCATTGAAATCACCCTTAAGTAAATCGAAAAAAACTGGTGCAACATTCAATTTAGCTCCAGTACCAATAAGAAATATTGTTCTAGGTAAAGGTTGAGAATCATTGACTACGCCTCTATCAGCTAGGAGGACGAAGTTTAAGACAATGGCTCCTCCCATTGAGTGTCCTACAAGACTGTAATTTTGTAACTCTAAGAATGATATCAATCCAACAATATCATTTGTATAGTCATTAATTAGCGATTTCCTACCATCAGAATCTTGAGTAAGAGAAACATTAGGTTCTGATATGCTTTTTCCATGATTTGGTAAACTTATCGTGAGAACTCCATATCCCTTTCCTGATAAAAAATCAATTTGTGAATCCCACTGGCTTTTATCACCACCAGCACCATGTATAAACACTAAATGTGGAAGAGAGGCCTTTTTGGGCTTTATTAGATCGTAATCGAGCTTATCGACCACTTTTACTACCAACGAATTTAGTTCTACGAGATTTTTAAGTTTCCAGTCCTTCCCATTCATCTTTTTTCCATTTAGGGGTTCGTTTTTCCAAAAATGCCTTTAAACCTTCTTTTCCTTCAGGTGAGGTCCTTATTTGAGCAATTTTCTCTATTAAATAAGGTCTAACACTTTCAAAACTTTCTGTTTTATTTTTATCAAGAATTTCCTTTATTTGAGACATAGCTAATGGCCCACTAGTGAGAAGATGACTAATAATGGCTATAACTTTCTGATTCAACTCATTCTGATCCATTGCAACCTCATGTATCAGTCCAATCCTCATGGCAGTTAATGCATCCATACGCTCACCAGTTAAGAAATATCTTGTAGCATTTGAATACCCAATTTTAGGTATTACATACGGACTAATCACAGCAGGCATTATGCCTAGATTTACTTCGGAAAACGCAAAGACTGCCCGTTCTATCGCAATGGCTATATCACAGAGTGCTACGAGTCCAACACCTCCACCAAAGGCCGCACCATTAATTCTACCAACAACAGGCTTGGAAGATTGGTAAATTGTGTGAAAGAGTTTCTCTAGCTTTACTGCATCTTGTTGATTTTCTTCCAATGTGAAATCCTTGCTAGCCTCCATATAAACTAGGTCAGCGCCAGCAGAAAAGGATTTTCCAGCTCCAGTTAGAATTATAGCCCTTATAGTAGAGTTATTATTTTGTTTAGCGAATTCAGAGGTAAGTTCGGAGATCATTTGAGGATTGAATGCATTATGAACTTTTGCACGATTCAGTGTAATGATACAGACATGATCTAACTCTTCTGAAGTAATGGTTTCATATTGTGTCATTAGAATTCCTTCCAATCCTCTAACTACATACGGAAGACACCATATTTCGTATCAGGAATATCTGCATTCAAAGAAGCCGATATACATAATGCCAGTATGATGCGGGTGTCTGCGGGGTCGATAATACCATCATCCCATAAACGACCTGTACTATAGTAAGCACTTGATTCCTTATTGTACTTAGCAAGAATGGGTTTCATAATTTCCTCCCGTTGTTCAGGAGACAAAGTTTTTCCCTGCGCAGCAAATTGGGTTTCTTTGACGGTAGCTAATACATTAGCTGCCTGTTCTCCTCCCATGACAGAGATCCTAGCGTTTGGCCACATGAATAAAAATCGTGGTGAATATGCCCTACCCGCCATACCATAATTTCCCGCACCGTAGGATCCACCAATTATGATCGTAAATTTTGGTACTTGAGCATTACTTACCGCCATAACAAGCTTAGCGCCGTCTTTCGCAATTCCTCCAGATTCTGCTTCACTCCCAACTATAAATCCAGTAATGTTTTGTAAGAAGATCAAAGGTAATTTCCGATGCGTACATAAATTAATGAAATGAGTACCCTTCAATGCACTTTCTGAGAATAACACACCATTATTTGCTAGTATCCCAACTGGGTATCCCATTATACGAGCAAATCCACAAATAAGGGTGGATCCATATAATGCTTTAAATTCGTGAAAGCGGGATCCATCGACTAATCGAGCAATGATCTCATGAACATCGTAAGCTTGTCGGACATCTTTGGGTAGAATACCATAAATTTCGTCTATTTCGTATAATGGAGGTTCTGGTGCTTTAAAATCAAGAGTTGTTTTCGGAGGTAAATTGAGATGTTCAATGATATTACGTGTTACCCGTAATGCATGTTCATCATTAGTTGCATAATGATCAGCAACCCCGGAGGTACGACAATGGACATCAGCTCCACCTAAATCTTCAGCAGAAACTTCTTCGCCTGTAGCTGCTTTGACAAGTGGAGGTCCACCTAGAAAGATAGTACCTGTTCCTTTCACAATAACTGTTTCATCTGACATTGCGGGAACATATGCTCCCCCAGCTGTACACGATCCCATGACCACACTTATTTGTGGTATAGCTTTTGATGACATCTGGGCTTGGTTATAAAATATTCTTCCAAAGTGTTCTTTATCGGGGAATACTTCAGCTTGAAGAGGTAGAAATGCCCCACCAGAATCAACTAAATACACACACGGAAGATTGTTTTGTTCTGCAATTTCTTGGGCACGTAGATGTTTCTTCACAGTCATTGGAAAATAGGTGCCCCCTTTGATGGTCGCATCATTAGCAATAAACATAATTTCTCTCCCTGCCACTAAACCAATACCAGTTACAATTCCTGCATACGGGGCAGCATTATCATATAAGTTGTAAGCAGCTAATGAACTCAATTCCATAAATGGTGTATCAGGATCAAGGATTAGTTTTATACGTTGACGTGCAGGAATTTTCCCTCTTCCAAGATGCTTTTCCATTGCTTTGGGGTTACCTGATCTTACTGATTCAAGAATCTCTTGATGATTTTCAAGAATCTTCTGAAAATGATTATAATTTTCTTGAAAATCCGACGATTTCACATCTACTTTAGATTTAATTATAGCCATTACTTTAACCTCGAAAGAAACATCTCTAGGGAGGATAAATGTTCTATACTATTTACTTAAAGAATTTCTTGGACGAAAGTACTTACTCCAGTAATATCCTTTGAAAGTATTCAGCTCTCTTCAGATGTTTTAGATTGTTGAATCTCCATTAAAGGAACGTTTGCTTCAATCTGATCCCCCTCTGAGTAGAAAATTTCGGTTACAGTTCCCTCGAATGGAGAAATTAGCTTATTTTCCATCTTCATTGCCTCCACTACCAGTAAATCTTCACTTTTCTTAACTACATCCCCAACTTTTACTAATAGTTTGACTATTCGTCCAGGCATCGGACTAGACAAGCTACCCTCATCCACAGTTTCTTCAAAATCTTCCTCCTCGAGTTCATCTACACGACGAATTTCATAATCTGCTCCATCAAGATGTATAAATCTCAAATCTCCATCCTTTGCAACTGAGCACTTATAGATGATATTTTCAAGAGTAAATTGAAATTGACCTGTACCAAGAACTTTTGCTGTTACAGTTATTTCTTTCTCATTATCCTCATGATCTTTGATGACCACATAATATCCATCATTTTCGTCACGACGAAGCCGGACTTCAAATCGTTGATTTCCATCATCAAAATTGAAAACTTCACTCATGAGGAGTCACTGGTCTGGATTAAAATTTACGACTGCTCTTCTTATTATGTTCCCATGCACCTATTTTTTTCCATGGGGAATGAGGATCTACATCCTGGATAAAAGAAGATTTTATATCACCACTTTTTACTGGGATGATCTTCTTAATAGCAGCTTTTCCTTTTTCTAAAGTACCTGAAACACGGTCAGAGAGGACATCAAGACTTTCACGTCCCCAAGTTCCGATCTTCTGCCAAGGTGAATGGGGATCAATTCCATTCAATATGGAAAGCGTTTCACCATTATTATTACTACCCATAAACGGTTCCATTACTTCGAAGAGAGCAGCAGCCAATAACACTTGAAATGGAGTTTCTTTTTTACCATTTTTCCATTTGTGATAGTGTTCGGTTACAAAATCTGTATGAGTATTACCAGAGAGGAAATCAGGATGAGTCAAGACCTCTCGTAGAAACGTGATATTTGTAGGGATTCCCAAAGCGGCATAGTTTCTCAAGGCCCAGGTCATCTTTTGAATCGCATCTTCTCGGGTTTCAGCGTGTACTATTAGCTTAGCTATCATGGGGTCATAAAACGTGGATATTTCTCCACCAGTTGTAGAGATCCCTAAATCATTCCTAATATTAACACCCACAGGTACTTGAACTGTCCTTATCTTGCCAGAAGATGGGAGAAATTGTTTTTCTGGATTTTCAGCATAAATTCTGAATTCAAATGAGTGGCCCCGACTAACAATTTCTTCTTGTTTTAACTGCAATTCTTGTCCAGCCGCTATTTTCAGTTGCCATCGTACTAGGTCGATTCCTGTAACCGCTTCTGTAATCGCATGTTCTACCTGCAGCCGTGCATTAATTTCTAAAAAATAGAATGAGTTATCTTTTTCGTCTAGAACAAACTCCACCGATCCTGCATTTGTATAATTAACGGCGCTGGCTGCAGTAATAGCGACATCTCCCATTTTTTTTCTTAAATTCTCATCTAAAGCTGTAGAAGGAGTTTCTTCTATAATTTTCTGATGGCGACGTTGGATAGAACATTCTCTTTCGTTTAAATGTACGATATTACCAAAATGATCCGCAAGAATTTGAAATTCAATGTGTCGAATATGTGTGAAGTATTTTTCAAGAAAAACATCACCATTTCCAAAAGCATTTTTAGCTTCACGACGAGCACTTTCATACGCAGCCGCAAATTCATGTTCAGAGTTTACAATCCGCATCCCACGACCTCCTCCACCAGCTGTCGCCTTAATAAGTACAGGATACCCAATTTCTCTCGCTTTTTGTTTCAAAAATTTCTTATTCGTCGATCCACCATGATAGCCAGGAATAACAGGAATATCTACTGCTTTCATACTTTTTTTAGCTTGTATCTTATCTCCCACTGCATGAATTGCCTTGGGGCTAGGACCAATCCAAATTAATCCTGCTTCTTGCACCCGTCGAGCAAATACCGCATTTTCGGATAAAAAGCCATATCCTGGATGAATAGCTTCTGATTTGCTTTCTAATGCAATTTCAATAATTTTATCCATATTTAAGTAACTTTCAGCTGGAACAGGATTCCCTAATGGATACGAATAATCAGCGGCATGAACATGAACAGATTCTTCATCTACTTCAGAATAAATTGCAACTGTTTCAATCCCCATCTCTTGTGCACATGCTATTATCCGACTCGCGATCTCTCCACGATTCGCGATAAGAATACGGTTAAACATACTAATCACTTAATCACTGTATAGAAGCAAGGAATGGGGAACTGAAAGGACTTCTTGACAGTATTAACTTATTAAACCCCTTTTTTACCATAGGAATGTTTCGCTTTTAGCCATACTCACCAGTACAGTGAAGTAATTATTATGTTTCTACTAACCTTTAAAAACACTGAGATGAAATCTTTGGTTTATTTCATCTGTTGTTCCGAGTACTAAAAATATAAAAGGCAGGTTAAATCTGAGGTACTCGAGTATCTTGACTGAATTTGATGTCCCCTTACTTCTCCTCATTTTAAAGCAAATCTGCTTCGGAAGTTTAATTTCAGGACTATTGATCTTCTTTTTAACATTGATTCTACAAGGAAGTCAACTATTTGATCATGATACTGATTTAGATCATGATATTGACCATGATTTCGACCATAGTGTAGGAATAGACCATGATCTCGGGGGTGTTGATCTTGACGTTGATGTAGATATAGATTCGGATCTGACAGTTGGCATAGATAAGGATATTCATATAGGCATGGATAAGAACTTAGATTTACATGATCATGGCTTTGATGCCGATACTCCTGCCCCTTTAATGCTCTTATTAGGAACTTTTATGATTTCCTTCGGAGGGACAGGGGTTATTATGATCGATAACACTATTAACATAATTGTTCTATTAGCTGTGTTATTTCTGGTTCCTATTGGGACAACTTACTTCATTTCCAAGGTATGGACTAGAATTGCAGTCTCAGAAATTTATGAAACACCTTTGCAAACAATGAAAGTTGACGATGAAGTAAAAACTCTAACAACTGTTGATACTGAAGGTGGATTGGTACTTATCCATACTAGTTCGATTCATGGACCTGTTAAAATGTCAGCAAAAACAGAATCAGGAGCTATTGCTAGAGGTATGATTGCTTACGTCGTGAAAGTGGAAAAAAATTCACTACTAATAGATGAATGGCCTTCAACGGAAAAAACAAAAAAAGATACTCCCGAGGGATCGATTACTTGGGAATAGTACAAAACAAATTTGAAATTGGGTGAAAGAACAAAATGGTAAACTTATTTTTATTACAGACTACAGGAAACGCATTAATAGACAATCTCTGGTTGGTAATTGTCTTAGCGTTTGTAATCTTCTTCTTATTTATAATATTTTTCGTATCTCGCTATCGTAAATATAAAACGAATGAATATGTAATTCATTTTCGTCGTGGAAAGATTAAGAGGGCGGGTACAGGTGGAACGGTTGTCTTATGGCCAGTATTTGATGAAGTAATTATTATTCCCACCACAGTCCAACAAACTTTGCTAGAAGCAAGAGAAAAAGTAGTTAGTTACGAATATCAAGATGTCGCATTAACCGCGTTCGTTTATTGGCGTGTTACTAATCCTGAAGTATCTTATTCCAAAGTGAGTTGGAATCCTGCACGATCAGATTATGTGGAGAAAGCAATTAAGAATGCAACCGAAGCCATCATACGTACAACTTGTGCAAATATGAAGATTGAACAAATTATCCGTAATCGTGCAGAGATCATCAAGAATGTTACAAGTGAATTACATCATCTCGCAGGTGATTGGGGAATAACAGTTGAATCAGTAGAAATTCGAGATGTTGAAGTATTAGATCAACAATTGAAAGATAACCTTGAGGCGGTAAAAAAGATAGAGGAAGCTCAAGTAGCGCAGTTAAGACAAGCAGAAATGGAGGAGAGTGTTCGACTGAGAAATTTAACGGTTCAGCAACGCACTGGTGAACAAGATCAGGCGGTAAAGCTCACTATCGAAACAAAAGCCAAAGAACGCGAGATACAAATTGAACAGCTGGAACAACAAAGAGCGGTTATTGCAGCTGAAACTGAGCGTAAACAGAAACAGATCCAATCAGAAGCAGAAAAATATTTGAAAATTACTCAGGAAGTAGGAGTTGAAGTCGAACGAATACGTCAACAGGCTTTAGCTCATAAAGATCAACTATTAGCTGAAGCAGAAGGTGAAGCTGCTAAAATTAGTCAAAAACAGATCGCTTATGCCCAAGGTATCTTAGAACAGGCAAAAGCATTAAGCCAAGCAGATGATAAGTATATTCAAATGAAAGCCATTGAAATGCTTCCCGAAATTTTCAAGAATATTGCTGTAGACAAAATGATCTTACTTGGGGAAGGACAAGATGCATATAAATCTATTGCACAGATGGTTATCCCGTTTCTTGAAGTCGCAAAAGAATTAGGTTTTCCTAAAGAAGGGAAGTCTTCAGAAGCTTCTGAAAAGAAACAGGTTCGAAATCGGCCGTCAGGTTAAAAACGTCATTGAGAATTCGTCCACCATAGGACGAAATCTTCTTTTTCTAAATATCGCCAAAGAGCATATTTCGTGAAATTCGAATAGATTCTTTTCGTTCCCTCATCCGTGAAAAACCACCTTCAACCCAGTTCTTTGCTTCTTGATCTCTGCCTAATTTGCGATATATCGAACCGATAGTTAGATACAACACTGAGTCATCCTTCAATTGGTTGGCTCGTACATAAAATTCAACTGCTTTTTCGTACTCCAGAGCTTGTTGAGATTTAATTGCTTTCCAATAGAATAAATTTCCGATTCGTACAAGAACTGATACTTCGACTATTTCCTTCACGATCTCTTTGTCTTCCCCATCTAAACGGGCTAGAATTTTTTCGTAACGAGAAATTTGAGGAAGAATTTTAACAAAATCCTCTGGTTTGACGGTTGGTCGCATGTAAAACGCGCCTTCCAAGATAGGAGTATCCGTAAATACCATAGACTCATCCAGTAATGCTGTTAATGAAGCTTGGATCTGTGTCACGTCTCGAATAATACTTGAAAGTATTTGATGACGCTCATGATCAATTTGAATGCGTTCTAAATCTGTTGTTGATTGTTTAATGGCTGCGGGAGTACTTTTTCCCTCAGCGGAGGATATAGCACTCTCTATGTTTTTGTAAACTGTTTTGATTAAATCTAGGGTTAAATTTTCCTGGGAGCTAATAGCGGTTATATCTCGAATCAGAATTCTTTCAATTAGATTATAATTCGCTAGCACCCTGCTTTTTGTATCAAGAAGAAAAAGTAAAAATAAGGTGCAATAGCGACCGTATTCCTGTATTCTTGGATCCGTGGAATTTGAAGATTGTACTGTAAAAGGATAGGCAATTGCTAGCTCCTTCCGACTGGGAACAGGAAAAGGGCCATGCAACTGATTTAGCTGATCTTGACTTTCCCCCAAACCAAGTGCTGTCATAAGACTGATGCTAAGTTTCATTGAGCTGGTATCGTCCAATTTCGAGAGATTTATCTCTGTGACTGGACCTGTATCAGCCATGACGGACAAAAGCACGCCTTCAAATAACATTGGGAAATCACTTGCCTAATTAACTCTTACCTTTATCAAGGGCATTTCTACTATTCAACAGGATATCTGGGTAAGTTCATGTGTTATTTACGATTTTATTTCTAATTGAACTGGCTAATATATGTTTTATTTTCTTTTCGATTTAAACCATTGTCTATTAATTTTTTATAAACTTTGGTAATTTCGTATTCTATCTGTGTTGTAAGGAGCAATTCACACCAATTTTTCAAACTATTCAGGTATTTTCTTCTTCTGTCGTTTAGTTGGAGGACTCGGTAACTCTCGTTCAGTTAATTCCAATCTTCGTTTGGAATAATTTGCTAGAGAATTCGTGAGAGCGACTTGGTTTGCTGATATTCTTTTATAACTTCCTAAAGTGGGAGTATATAAAGATTTAATATCTAATTGATAATTCTTCAGTAAATTCCATGAATTACGAACAGCTAACAGATCATACAAGTAGTAAGCTGAATCCATACATTCAACGATCTGTTTTTTGGTTTTCAAATCAAGATTCAGAATATTTGGACGATTCAATATTTCTAAAAGAAGTTGTAGGATTTCTACGAGTTCATTCAAGTCCTCTTCAACTGGATCTTTCTTCTCGAAATATGCAACTAACAAATTTATTTCAGTAATAAGACGTTCTAATTGGTAAGTTAGTAGCTGAGTATTACGTACAAATTTCCTTTTATCCAATCTTTTGATTAATAACCGTAATGTACGCATGGAAGCCTGAGGTTTGTATGTCTTGGTTCCCAAGCGTCTTAAAAAGCGTGCTAATCTACCACTGAGCTTCAATTGATTTGACATCTCACGTGTTGAGCTTAGTCCTTGTTTATAATGCCTATCCATTATTTCGAGTACAAATTGAGGCTCAATTTCAGGTGAATACCCCAATTCGGTTAACAAGAAATAAGATTCTAGGATTCGAGTAGGATTGTCGATATCTGTTAATCGCTTTTTCAAAAAAGAAGACAATAGTAAACGATCACTCTCAGTGAGATGTTCGAGTTTTCCAAGACGATGTATTAGAAATGTAAATCCAACAATGGAATCTTCGACTAATGATGTATCTAGGCCCTGTTCAATTAATCTAAAAACGAATTCAGACACAACATCATTCAGATGTTCTTTCGGGCCAATAATTAAAGAAGAAATATCCATCAATGTACTAAGATTGTTTATTTCTTGTGGAGAGGTCGAAAACTTCTCTACAATTCGTTTCATCTCTTTCTCTCCCTCAGAAGTAATTTGTTTCACAAACGAGTAATTGCTAATGTAGGAGAGTGTCTCTTCGGGAACTCTAAATTCCTTAACCAATTCATTAAGTACTTTCTCTGATTGCTGTTTTCCTTGCATACTTCCTTCTAGTAATCCTTGTAACAATTCTTGAGGAACTTCTTCATTTGTTTCTTTCGCAATGCTGTAAGATAAAGGAATGGATATTTTTTCAAGCAAAGATTCAACGCGTTCAAGTTTATCTAATATTTGTTGATGCTCGTTTGTTAATTGTGAAAGAGAATTAGTAATAAGCTGATCAAGGTCACGATGTGAAGAGTATGCACCTAATTCTTCATGAATTACCTCACGTACATTTTTAATTCTATCAGGAGTCAATTTATTTTTCAAAAAGTCTTTTCCAAACTTTGTTTCTAATTTTGAATCTACTCTCTCCACCAAATACGACTGAGCTATTTTTTTGCGAGAAATATTAGCTGTATACTCTGCTACAACCGCTTTAATTAACGCTGCAACCGTTAATCCTGCAAAACCAATAAAAGGGGCGACCACAATTATCCACTACTATTGTTCACTATCAATTATTAATTCCCAAGCTCTTTAAAATATAACTCATTATACCCCATATAGAAGACAACGAGAAATATTTTTGTCGTTCAGAGGTATCAATGATGAAGAAATACTCGATTTCTGACCTATGGCTTCGTGTCATTCTTTTCTTTACAATTACTGTCATTTTAGTATTCAGTTTTCAAAGCTTCGTGCTCCCCTTAGTGACTACGGTCTTTAATAATGGAGAGAACTATCCCCTTACTTTAACATTGAATATTCAACGAGCTATGAATGGGATCGTTGGCGTCGGGCTTGTGTATGTTTTTCTAAAAATGGATCGACTTAAAATGACAAGCACTGGTTTTCAATGGGACAAATCTAGGGGGAATGAATGGATCCTTCTAAGTATTCCCATTGCTCTTGCAGGATTAGTACCTACTGTCATGCTTGAACTTGTTTTTGGAATTATTAATTTGAATGAGCTTCTTGATCTACTCGGGATACTTCTAACACTATTAGTGACTATTTTTGCTATCGGAGTCGGTGAAGAATTACTCTTTCGAGGATATTTACAGAGGATTTTGGAAACACGATACTCTTTTCAGAATTCAGCCTTGATATCGGCATTTTTATTCGGATTGTTGCATTTTTGGCTTGCAGGCACTACTGGTAGCGTATTGTATATGGTTACGATCCTTTTTAGTGCTTTTGCCATTGGATTAACGTTTTCCTATACATTCAAAATTACAGGCTATAATTTAATCTTTCCTATCGCCATCCACGGGTTTTGGGACTTCTTTCTATTCATCTTTCAAGCTGAATTTATCTATGATACATGGCTTCAAGTTATAATAGAAATTTGTGCTTCGTCTATTGGTGCACTTGTAATTTTTCTAATAGTTCGTTATTATGCTGAAAATTACCAAAAGAAACCAAATCAAAGCTCAGAAGAAGTATCTCTATGAAAAAGAGAATTAGTATTTCTTTATTGCAGATGGATATAAAAATTGGCCAAAAAGATGTTAATTTAGCTAAAATTGACTCTCTTATCGCAAAAAGTATCACCTCTGTTTCACGGGATAATTCTCATATCATTTGCCTTCCAGAACTCTGTACCACTGGTTTTGATTTAAAAAATTATAAACAACTTGCTGAAATAATCCCTGAAGGAAGATCAACTCAAATATTTCAAAAATTAGCAGAGAAACATTCAGTTTATTTAATATCAAGTATCATTGAGGAATTTGAAGGTTTCTACTATAACTGTGCTATAATTATTAATTCTTCTGGGAAATTACTCAAAAAATATAGAAAGGTTCACCTATTTCCTCTGAAGCCGATGGAGGAGGCTAATTTCTTTATGAGCGGTGAAAGGATTGGCCTTTCAAATGCACAAACAGTTGTTAATATCGATGGGATGAACATTGGCGTTCTAATTTGTTTTGATATTCGTTATCCAGAAATTAGCCGTCGTTTAGTACTAGAAGGTGCTGACTGTCTCATTTATTTGGCTGAGTTTCCCAGACCCAGGGATGATGTTTGGAGAGTATTGCTGAAAGCAAGGGCCATTGAAAATCAAATTTTCGTAGCAGGAGTCAATCGTGTCGGGGGAAATGAGGAAGCTTCATTTTTTGGGAATTCAATGGTAATAGATCCCTTTGGCAACACTTTGTTAAGAGGTTCAGATCAAGAAGAAATATTATTCACTACCCTTGATCCGACCTGTCTTTCTGAAGCTAAGTCATTTATCCCAACATTGGACCTTCGTCAACCAAATCAATATTAGATAATTATCTTTAAATTATAATTTTTGATCCAAGATGGGGAATTTGCATTGGTCCCACCCCAAGT
Organism: Candidatus Heimdallarchaeota archaeon; assembly: GCA_019057635.1. Lineage (GTDB taxonomy): Archaea > Asgardarchaeota > Heimdallarchaeia > Hodarchaeales > Hodarchaeaceae > Hodarchaeum. Next base: position 29,686 of record DXJL01000133.1, on the reverse strand, counting down.
TGCTCACGTTTATTCTCCTTGGCAAGTGTAAAGGGATCTTTTGTTAGTTCACCCAGATGAACAAGGGCTTTCATTCCTTTCACTGAAGAAAGAAATTTTTTCAATGTATTACTACTCGAGTGAGCACTAAATCGTGTATAAACTATTTTTTGTTTGTAACTTGGCTCTAATCCGTGAAGTAAGCGATATGCTAAGGTGTTCTTTGCAAGATAACCACAGAGAATAATTGAAGTTTCAGGATCAGCCTTTGTTTCTTCAACGAGCTTACGAGCATGACCACCATTTAACATACCTCCTCCAGCAATAATTATCTCATTATCGAAGGGTTGGACAAGTCGATCGCTGAAATGTGCTTTTGTAACGAGACCAGATAAACGCGCAACCTTTGAAGCCATTCCTAGTAAAGTGACTTTATGATTTTTAGTAATTCCTTCATTTTCAAGTTTCAGTAATATTTCTTGAGCTCTTCCTACGCTAAAAGCAGGAATAATTACTCTCTTTGATTCACTTATTGTTTGAAATAGAATGGTATCTCGTGCACTGGGATCAAACGCAGGTTGTCCGTAATAAGTACTATCAACAATTGAAAGATCAGAATCTTGAGGTATTTTAGGAATTTTTCCACGAAACAAAGCACAAGGATCAAAATTCACATCACCAGTAAATAAAACCTTCTTATTCCCACTTTCAACTTGGTACGAATATGAACCTTGAATGTGATGTGCATTAAATGGTTTAATCGCAATATCTGGTGTAATTTGATATTCTTCACCTGATTTAATTGGAATGAACCGATCTAACATTTGATAAACATTAGATTCCTGTGATAAAATCTTGAACCGATAATCAGAACTATTAACAGGTTTTGAGAAATTCTGTTGCATAAGCTTTTGGCTATCTGATAACAAAATACTGGACAATTGCTTAGTCATTGAACTTCCAAAGACGTACCCTGGATAACCTTGACTAAACAGGAAAGGAACAGCTCCCGAATGATCTAAATGTGCATGTGTTAGGAATATTGCATCAATATTAGGTAAAGCTTCATGCCAAAATGGAATTTGATAATTTGCTACTGATAATCCATAATCTATCAAAATTTTTGACTGAGATGTCGAAATTAAAATTCCCATCGTTCCAATTTGTGCTCCCCCTAAAAAGAAAATCTCCATAATACTTTCTTTGCTTAGTATGGGATAAGCTAGTTTTTCAAGATATCCAGGGAGAAGTTCTGTGGGAACCGTGCTAGGTAATTCTGAGGTACGAACCGTACTAGCCTTTAGTTTTTTGATAAATGGCTTAACAAACGCTTCATGGCTAAGGGGTATCGATACTATCTGATTTTCTTTCCGTTGGACTAATAGATTTTTAAAAAATTCTTCATTGGATTCATAATCTGGGGGATTCCATTTATTGGTGAACTGAGCTGTTTTCTGTTTAGTTATATTATTTAAAGCGCTGTGATCAATCCATTGCTTTAGAATAGGAATATTTAAATCATATTCTAGCTTTTCGACTATTTCTGGAATATACTCGGGATATTTTTGACATATACTGATTGGGAGTTCATTAATGGCTTCCAGCGCCTTTTTCTGCTTCGGGAATGTAGCTAACAATTTTTGATTGAGTTCATCGAACCCCGCAGGAGGAATTCCAATGAATCGAATCATGGAATTTGTTTTTTCAATTGGATTTTCATCAGAGGATGCAAAAAAAGCGAGTAAATTAACTATTTTTCCATTAATCTTCGTTATAGTAATTTCTGGTTCCAGACTATGAGTATAAAGGAATCTAACAACGCTTCTGAAGTCTTCAATGTCCAAATAGTCAAGAAATATCCCAGTTTCAACTAAGGTTAATACATGATCCTGTTGGTCCAATAACTGATCAGTTTGTAAATATTCACCATTAAAAATACCTTTAATAGAATTCCAAAGGGTATTTTCTACCTCAAATAACTCATGATCGACTAATTTTGTCTTTGATACTAACCAGTAAAGCTGATATTTCTCATGAACAGAAAGATCATGAATTGCTTCCTGTGTTTTTTTTTCGATTGATAAGTCAATACATCCTTTTAGGGTTACAGATAGTTCTTTAATATGTGGGGATGGAGTGTTCAAGTTCCTCACCTTAATTTAAATTAATAGTTTGTTCTTAAAGCACAGGAGTAATTGAATAATCAATATAGCCTTTTACTAGGACTGATTCAATTGCAAAATATTCAGTTGCAGGAATTATGCCTTCTAAAACTAATGCACGATTAATTAAATCAATTTTCCACTGCGAAGTGGCCGCTGTTGTTCCACCACGATACTCTTGATTTTCCTTCAACCAACCCACAACAACATCACCCTCTAACCTTGCTTTGGAAACGAGAATTGCCATAAATTCATTTAACGCTGGGATTCCGTACATATTTTCAAGAACATCCAGTCCAATATTGATAAGTATCGTCTGTCCGTTATCCTTACGAAAATCGTCCTTGATATTTTCGATCCGATTTAGTAATCCTTCGATGGTCTCTGGTAAAGTGATTCTATGAGAATCTTCTCCAGGAACAAATCTTTCAAAATTCATTGATTGTTTGACCCAATTCTTATTTCCTGTAAAGACATCAAAATATGGTTTCTTAGTATCAAACGTGATTCCCTCACGCAGTATGCTAATTACCGCTCGCTTATTATTCAGATGGTTTGTAATGAGGGGAAATAGAATAATATCTAATCCATCACCGACTATTGTTGATACTTCGAATAAATTATAGGATCCTTTCTGAAATCCGCCACCTAGGAGGTTGTCAAAATCGACCGATCCAGACGAGATATGCTGTTCATCTGAGTCGGGAATTGTCCTAGATTTTAATAAAATAGCTGGAAATCGATATTTAAAGGGTGGAAATGTCTTCATTCGTCCTTTAGCTAATGTCATGAGATAAGTTTCGTTATAAATCTCAATCCCTCTCATTTTAGGAAAAGACAACTCACGAATTCGTCGTGAAATACCGTGAGAAGAAACAATACTTCTTTTACTTAAAATTGCATGTCCATCGACCATCCAATCAAGTGCGGAGTCTTTAATACCTTCTACAACGAATATTATTTTGTCATTTTTTCCCTGAACTCTTTGAACTATTGCTGACTCCCAATGGTGTATTTGAGTTTCAGATAAATTCCCAATAACTGCATTCCAACTATCAATAACAAAAATCCGATGGGGAAGATCAGATCCCAATGTAAAAAACTGTTGAACAAATTCTGGGATCGTCTCAAAATTCATTTTCTGAATTGATTTATTTTTGGAAACCTTGCCTGACCGTGTAGCATCAATAAAAAAAGGATATTTACGATTTTCAGGAACAATTTCATCTAACCAGCTAGCATCCTCAATAATCGCTTCTGGGTCAATACGAGTACTTATGAAAAAGGCATTAGGGGATCTAGCTATTAATTCGAGTGCCAAACTTGATTTTCCAGTTCCAGGTAGTCCTTTAATCAGCAATGAATAACTCTTATCTGTAATTGTAAAATTAGAAAATTCATCTGGTAGTATATTTCTAATTGTGCCCATATTATAACTCTCAAATTCTCGTTATAATTCGACCAGCTGGTTTACTAAATTAATACAAGAGTTATTGGTTTAAAAACACTTGGAGTTGATCAAAATCATGAAATAGTTTTATTTTATTTGACAAAGTTGGTTCCAATAGATTGTTAATCGGATCCAAAAGTAATATCTGATTTTTTGAATCACGAGATAGCTCTCTTTCGGCTGCTAAGAGACCAGTAAGGGTCTTACTAACACCTAGGGTGTAGTTCTTTTTGCGAAATCTCTTCTTTGAGCGTAATTCTATTGATATGTATTTCTGATGTGATGTAATAGCTTCGAGTTCAAAACCACAGAAAGTAACAGTCGATCGAATTTGATTGATGAGTTGTTTCATAATTATGCTACCTCACAGCTGTTTTATGCTGGATTTCAGAGCTACTTATGTTGAATTTATGATTCATCTTTTAAAAAGGTTCTATAAAGATTATTCCTATTTCCTCTAGTTTGAATAAACTCGACCAAGATCTTCCTTTGATAATATCCCATGAGGAGTGATATAGCCACTTAATAATTCAGCTGGCGTGACATCAAAAGCAGGATTATAACAATGTGTATTCTCCTGATATACTGAGACAGAAATCTGTGTTCTCGTTGTTTTAGATAATCCTCGAATCTCGTAAATTTCCTGAGTATTACGTTCTTCAATCGTTATTTCTGTGCCTGTCAAAGTGTTAATATCAAATGTGGTATCGGGAAAAGCAGAATAAAATGGAATAGAATAGTGATTGGCAATTACCGCTAGATTGTGAGTTCCTATTTTATTTGCTATATCACCATTTTTTGTTACCCGATCTGCTCCTAAAATAATCAGATCTACTTTACCTGATGACATAAGATGACCACTTGCTGAATCACAGATAACAGTATGATCGATTCCATATTGAGTCAATTCCCATGAAGTAAGCCTTCCTTGCATCCGGGGCCGTGTTTCATCAACATAAACATGAAAACGTACACCATCCTCCCAAGAAGCTATTAATGGAGCTATAGCGGATCCGTGATCGACTAATGCTAACGCACCTGTATGACAATGAGTGAGAATGTTCATATTTTCTCTGATTAAGCTTTTCCCTACTTCCCCTATTTTTTTTCCTTGCATAGAGATATTGTGTGCAAACTTTTGTGCTTGTACAATAGCTTCGTCTGGAGAGACCGCCCAAGATTTTTTTACATGATCTAAGCCTCTTTTCAAATCAACAGCAGTGGGTCGTGATAATAATAACTGATCATATGCTGAAGAAACTTTTGTTAAATATTCTGGTTCATCCCAAAATTCGTTTATAGCTTGTGCCAATCCATAGGCAGCAGTAGCACCTATTGAAGGGGCCCCACGAATCTTCATCGATTTTATCGCGTTTACTGTGTGATGATAAGTAGAACAGGAATGAATTGCGATCTGAAAAGGTAATTTTGTTTGGTCAATCAGCTGAACCATTTTTTGCTCGGAATTCCACCAGACTGCTGGTAAATCAACTTCTTCTCCATTAACAATTAATTTCATGTTAAATTATCTCCGAAGTGCTAAAATATGAGGAAGAGGGTCGGTAACGAAGATTTATTTTGAACCTCCATATATTCTCCTCTGTAATTGTAATCAATGCTGAACGATTTTGGACGATTCCTTGATGATTTTCCTTTTAGTAAAGCTCGCTAGATTTGTAACTCATGAAGAACAAGAAACCATTGCAAAGGATTTGACTGGTACTCTACGTAAATATTCAAAATCAATCAGTATAATAAATGACACATGGGGTAGTCGAAACCGTCTGTTAATAAAAATGTTAAATAGCACGGACTTTTCGTCAGATGTACGTGATATAATCCTCCAGAATCCAGGAGTAAATAACTTAGTTGTCTTTTTACAAAACCAATTTGAATTTGAAACAAATTCATTATCTCAATTATTAACAAGTTTGGAAAATTTTCTTTCAGAGCATACTGAAAATACTAACGTAAATGTCAATTATAAGGCGTTTGGACGCATTCCATTCCATAAGAAAGCCATTATTGACCGATTAAGGAAGAAAAGTTATATACATAATTCCAAAGCTGATTTTCATTTATATTTAGAAGTTAGGCAGGGGAATCAGACAAAGAACGGAAATTTACCAATAAAAGTACGGTTAGGGAAAAAAATTCCCTCAATTTCTCCTATTGAGAGAAAATCTGCTTCACCTACATTGATACTATACTCTCCCTATACAGTTCAAGAAATTGCAGATTTTTTCCGTTTGGCTTTAACATTCAAAACACAAATCTTGTTAACTGATGAAAACAACATCGTTAAGAAAGTGGTCGAACAAGTGGAAAGTACTTTCTTCAAAGGTATCTCAAAAGTATCCTATAAAATAGTTCCAGCTCTTTCGCAAATCCTAGAAGAAAATGAGAAAAAACACTTTTTCGGATTTTCTCTATGGGGATCACATCCTATTTCCAAATTACCCGAAATAGTAAAATTTCACATGGAAGAATTAGGAAATCTATTCTTTATTTTTGGAAATGAAGAAAAAGGACTTCCTTTAGAGGTGAGAAAAGAGATTCCAATGTTCCATATTGGAAATAAGGCATCAGAACCCCTTCGTGCATCTCAAGCTGCTGCATATGCACTTGGGATTCTCAATATTTAGTCAGAACATACAAAAAGAAGCCACATCTATTCTTCAAGGAGCTTGGAGACTGGCATTTCATGAATGAAATGCTGACCTAATTTTACCAATATTTCAGCAATATTTTTTTCCCACAAACCCGCACGAATGATTAAATGGCTTCCTAGGAAAAAATCGATTGGTAGCCGAGTATAAAGCTGGGAAATATCGTAGGTCTGTTTATAGGTAGTTAGGATTAAAGGAACCCAAGACCGAGTAATAGAAGAACTTAACGTTTTTATATCAATTCCAACACTGATGTTCTTTGCTACTTCTTCTTGTACTACATGACTGAGTATGTAACCAATATCATCCATTCTATCTAACTTCGGTAACATTATTGAATCTATCCACGCAATACTTGTAGGAGAAACAAGAATATTACTCATGTGGCTGTCACCATGGATGAATTCTACTCCACCTTTAGATTGTTCTAAGATAGTAATCCAATACTCAATATATCGTTCGTCAATATATTGTTTCAACAGTTTAAACAATGGATTATAAAGCTGGACACTTGTTTGGAGTTGTTCTGAACCGTGTAATCGAGCTAAGGCATAGCCTGCATAACCCCATCTATCATTTGGTTCTAAGGTATGTTGAAGAAGGGGATTAAATCCACTCAGAAACTCCAGAAGTAATGCTTTTACTTCTGGAATTACCTGTATCACTTGAGGAGAGAAGACATGATCAGGGTACCGACGAATTCGTAATGGTAAGTCGTGATTTTCTTTCCACTTTTCCCAGTCATGTTGGCGAACAGTTAAATGTCGAGTTAGTCGTTCTGCATTACTAACTTCGGCATCGAGATCATTTGCAAACTTAAGAACAATACCCCCATCTATTTCTCCGGCAAGTGAGGTAGATAAGGCAGCTTCAATAACATAGGTTTTTCCTCCAGCTCCAGTAAAGCAGCGAATTTGTTTAAGCCGGGTATCAGAAATTAAGCCTGTAACTACCCTAATATTTGCGGTAATTTTGTCACTAGATTGCAGAATGATTGCTCTAACGCGATCGTGAATTTTTTGTTGTTTTTCTGATGAAGGTTCAAATTCACTCATATTTTACTCCTCTCAATATAGGTATTTTTGTAAAATACGTCCTCTTTCGACTAATGCATACATTCCATCTACAGAATCTTCAGCTGTACGGAATACTGGAATATCATATCCTTCAAACTCCGCATTCACTGTAGGATCAGGAAGATTATACACTAATATAGGTTTTTTTGGAAATTCTTGTTTAAGTAGCGCTATCCGAGCGGGTGCATCCTTGGATACAACTGGTGCATCACTTCTAGGGACAATTATTATTCCTGACACATTTTTCTCCTTTAGGAATATTTTTGATATCTCAGTAATTACTTCAGTGGTTGCCGAACCTGTTAAGTCCATAAAAGCAAGAGGATTATTGTTTTTATCTCTTGAGATGGACGTATGCACCGCGTGTTTCCTAATAACAACTTCTGTCTCGTCCACCACAGTATCAGGTAATTCTGCCAATTCTAATTGATAGCGATTCATTCGATATAATGCCATTGCAGCGGGTCCGCCTGTATTTGTGACGAGTGCTATACGATTACCAAATGCAGGTGGTTGTGTGTAAAGTGCTTTGATGGAATTTATAAATTGAGAAGTACTATCACATTGAATGATCCCTGACTGTCTTAATATTTCTTTGTAGATTCCCATAGTGCTAGCTACTGCACCAGTATGTCCCTTAGCAGCCATTGAAACATTCTCTGTAGAAGGAAGCTTTAGAACAACAATTGGTTTTTTACGAGCTATCGATTTCGAGACCTTGATGAATTTGCGACCAGCTTTTACTCCTTCTATATATGCTCCTATTACTTTTGTATCTGGGTCTTGGCCAAAATATTCAATAAAGTCAGTCTCGTTCAGATCTGCAGCGTTTCCGTAGGAAACGAATCGCTTGAGTCCTATTTTATTCTGCTGAAGGGCAAGAAGAAGATCAATAGCAAGTGAACCTGATTGTGATATCAAAGACACGTTTCCTTTTTCAGGAAGTTCAAAATTTGGAAACAATGTATTTACCTGAGAGTGAGTATCCACTATTCCAAGACAATTCGGCCCAATTAAACGTGAGTCGCCTAATGCCTTCACTAATTCTTCTTGTAGATCATCACGTCCGACTTCTGAGAATCCTGCTGTTATACATACGATTGCAGGTATTCCTCGTTTTGAAGCATCTGCAATGGCTTGAATTGCCAACTTAGTTGGTAAAACAACCACAGCCAGGTCAGGAACTTCTGGTAGATCAAATACACTTTTGTAACATTTAATACCCATTATTTCTGAAACACGAGGATTGATTGGAAAGACTCTCTTGAAATAAGGAACCACAAAATGATTAAAAATCAAACGACCGTACTTTTTCTCATCAGAAGAAGCACCTAGAATGGCAACAGATCGTGGTTCAAAGAAAAAGTCCAGCATCGTGAATTTCATCCTGACAATATTCGATAAATTCTTCCTATCCTTTCATAGGGGAGGAAGAATAAATTTACTTAGCACTCTATAAAATTACTTCCTATTAAATAAAATTCTTGTTGCGAGATGTTTGACAAGTGCGACAAAAATTCGTTATCCGTCGATTTGCTTTAATTGAAGATATGGATTTTCCACAGTTATAGCAGGGTTGCTCCCCTCTCAGATGAATTCTAAACAATTCTTTCCTCCAAAATCGCTGATTATCTATTTTATCCGTTGTGAATAACCAATTAGTAATTTCAGATACTCCATGTCCTAAGATTGAAGTGCACGATTTATACAATCTTTCTATCTCGCTGGAACTAAGATTTGTCCGTTTCGTAAAAGGATGGATTCGTGCATTAAACAAAATTTCATCAGCGTAAGCATTTCCTATTCCTGTAACAAACTCCTGTTTGGTTAGAACTCCCTTGATTTCCCCTCGATATTGCCTAATTCTAGATTTGAATTCATCTAGTGAGATAGTTAGGATATCAGGCCCGTAATTTCTAACTTTAGATGGAAAGAGGGTGTTTTCTTTGTTCGTACCATGAAACAACCATATGGCCCCATGTAAACGTCTATCATGATATATTAAGGAAGATCCTGACTGGAACTTGAGCCTCAAGACAGTTTTAGCAGGTGCTTTCACCTTTTCCCAAGCAAAACGGCCAATGAGTCCATGGTCAATACAGAGGTGGAGATATGTATCAATCGACCTGAATTGAAACACCATTAGTTTGCCTTTTCTGCTTACTTTCTCAAGTCTAGCTCCTACTAGTAAAGTTTGAATTGTTTTTGTGTCAGGAAATCTTATAACAGTGTGAAAAAAAGTATCAAATCTAGCGACAATTTCACCAGATAATTTTTTGGTCAAATATTTACTAATTGCTTCAAGTTCTGGTAATTCAGGCATTGATTTTAAGAAGATAAAACGCCTATATTTAACGATTTATTCCTTAGAAAAAGCTCTTTAACGAGAGGGTTGACTCATAATTTCTGTTATATACAAGTATAACATAACTTAAGGATAGATTTGAATGGTAAGTGACTGGACTTCGATTAAAAAATTGAGATCAATCGACATCCAATCTGTGAGAGATTCGTTATTTAATCTCCCAAAGTGGTTTTTAGTTCTCTGGATTGCTATCAACATAATAATACCAGCCTATGGGCTTATTCTTTTTTATTGGCAGTATGCCTATTACCATCCCATATTCTGGATCTTCATTCCAGACTCCAATACATTTGCCATATTGTTTGGTGTTTTTTTGACGGTCACTTTGGGACTGAAAAAAAATATTCAAGTACTCAATGTGATCACTTTTATAGGTCTTATAAGAGTATTTTTTGGCTACATTATTGTGTTCTCTGTCCAACCAACATTTTTTGATATTGTTTCTTTAGCAGCCCATACATTCGAATTATGTGAAGCATTTTTACTTTTGTTATTCATAAAGGTTGATACAAAGAACTTTAGTCTTGCAGCTGTTATTACTTTAGTTGATTGGTTTTTTGATTTTCTTAATCCCTTTGATTTACCTACGTTGGTACTTTATCCATTTGATGCTGACATAAACCCAAATAATACGGCTCCCTTCATTTCTATTTTTGCTGTGGTATTTATAATTATAATTACTGGATGTCTAATCTATATACGCTGGAAATATTGGATCAATGGAGGGGAAAATGTGAACTGGATTGAAGATTTAGAATTTCAAAAATAGGTTAATTGTCTCAGAGTGAGCTAACAATTTTACTTTTTAAGCGGATAATTTCCTTTTGTGCTTTTTCTCGATTTTTCTTTATGATAATGATGATAACTACATACTTTCTAAACCGATCGACGAATACCATGTATTCCCTACCTAATGAAAACTGAAGTTGTTCAATCTCTTGACCAATCAATATACTTGACTCAATGATTACTTTACACATCTGGGCAAGACTATTAGCATCAGGATAAACGTCAGGAAGTGAGATTGTGGTGAAAACCTGATGAAAATTCGGTTTTTCTAGCAAGATATAATCAGAAAAAAATGAGTTGTCCATTATATCAATGATCTTGCTTAATCCGACAACATCAATTGAGATCAAGGAATTGTATTCTCTTTTCAAGAAATCGGTGAAATCAACGAATTGATGATTATCAAAGGATAACTCGTCTTCTAATTCCTTCTTAAATGTAGTTTCAAAATTCCGCAACGTTGTATTTGCAAAATTCATTTCCTTTATATCGTGCTCATGAGAGAAAAATATTCCATACGTGTAATTTCCCTCTATTATGTGAACAATGTATTTTCCTTGATCAATTGTCTTTATACCTGATTCGTCATCGGTTTCTTTAACTGCATTGAGAACCGCACTCATTAAACCCGCCCGTAAATCTTCGTCAACATCAGAAAAACCAGGCATAAATGAATGGGAAAAAAGTAAAAGTCCATTCTTTGTTGTGATGTTAACGCCTATCAAGATAATTACCTATATTCGATTATAATTAAAAATTGAGGGATAATTAATGTTATCTTTTTCCGTAATTTAAGTAAGCTTAATGGCTTAGTTTTTTCTGTCTTTTCTTCATTCGTTGGAATGAAAGCAATACAATCAATGATGGTAATCGGGACACTAAAATAATTTTAGTAAGAAATTAAAAATTTACTGAATTTCTTCTCCTCCAAACGATAAACTCAATTATTTTTCTAGTAAAAAATTTTGAATACACTCTAGTTTTTTATGAAATTGACGATGACATTGCTAATAATTGATTCCAGTATTTCAGGCGCGGCAGGAGATATGCTCATCGCTGCGTTATTAGATTTATGCTCCGAAGAACAACGTAATGACTTTTGTAACAAATTTCAATCAAAATTAGTTGATTATGATCCTCAATTTCTGTTAAATTGGAAGAAAGTTAAAATTGAAGGATTTTTTGGGCTACAACTGGTCACAAACGCAAAGAAACGCTTTCAACCTCACGAGTTAGTAGATATTTTGACAAATCTAAGTCATTCGTTTCTACAGATGGAGATATCAATAAAGAAAGCACATAATGCATTAAACTATTTAATTGGGGCAGAAAAAAAAATTCATGGTGCTACGAGTGATAACGGAAATTTTCATTTCCATGAACTAGCAACCATCGACACTATTCTAGATATTCTGGGATTCTATTATCTCTTGGAGTTAATTCGAAAAGAAGAGCTACACATTCACCTTTTACCTATTGCTGTAGGAGGAGGAACTCGGACAATTGCTCATGGTTTGGTCACTGTTCCGGCACCTGCTACAACAGAAATCATTCAAATGGGTAATTTAGAAATTCAAGGGGGACCTGTGAATGAGGAACTATTAACACCTACAGGAGCTGCAATTTTAGCCTCTTTACAAGCAAACGCAATTCAGTATTTACCGAGTATGAAAATGGAGAAGATTGGAAGAAGTTTTGGTACTCATTCTCCAAAAGAAGGCAAACAGTCATTTCTACAAATCATTCTTGGAATAACTAAAAATCATTTGCATTCTGAGGAAATTATGATTCTGGAGACAAATGTTGACGATGTAGATGGAGAAACCATTGGTTACTTATTTGATATCCTCTTCCGTGAAAATTTAGTTTTAGATTTTATTGCGATAAATACACTGATGAAAAAGAACAGACCAGGATATCTTCTTCAAGCCATTGTTAAACCCGAGAAAGTTCAAGAAGTTTCCTTATTGCTTATGCGTGAATTAGGAACATTAGGAGTCCGAGTATTATCCAGCTTTAGGCACATTATTTCACGTAATTCTACTATGCAAAAAATCAAAATTGGAGAGGGGGATGATAGTGTAAAAGTGAAGCGTGGTTTTATCGGGGACGAGATGATTACAGAAAAAGTAGAATATGAGGATATAAAAAGAATAGCCCTCAAAAAGAAGCAATCACTGAGAAAAACTCGAAAAAACATTAATTCTAATATTAAAAGAGAGGATGATGCCAATGCATGATTTAGAGGGGATTTTACAAAAATTAAAAGATGGAAAAATTGAAATTGAGGAAGCTATCACATCTATAAATCTATTCGGTCTTGAATTCATTGGAGAGGGGGCAAAGATGGATACGAGTCGTCAAATAAGACGAGGGATACCAGAAATAATTTTTGCAGAAAAAAAGAGCCCCAAACTCGTTGTTGAAATTGTTTCTTCTTTAATGGAATCTCACCAAGTGTGTTTACTTTCACGGGTGTTACAACGACACTTATCTCTTCTAAAAAAGGAATTCGGTACGTCTTATAACTTAAAAGTTACATCAGATTCAGAACCCTACACGGTGACCATCAAGAAGAAAGATTATTCCCCCCCTATTCCATTTCAACGAATAGGTATACTTACAGCAGGATCTTCAGATATACCAATTGCAGAAGAAGCGGAGGCTATTGCTCGTATAATGGGGGTAGAAGTCATTTCATTTCATGATGTTGGAATTTCAGGAGTTCATAGGTTATTCACTCCCTTGAAAGAGCTTGTAAAGCAAAATGTAAGAGTTATCATTGTAGTTGCCGGAATGGAAGGCGCTCTTCCATCAATTGTATCTGGTTTAGTGAGGGTTCCCGTAATTGGAGTACCAGCATCTACTGGTTATGGTTATGGCGGAAAAGGAGTTGCTGCATTAATGTCAATGCTTCAAAGCTGTTCTCCTGGATTAGTTGTTGTTAATATTGACAATGGAATAAATGCTGGAGCGACAGCTGCGTTGATTGCTAAACAAAGTAAATAAATATCGATCATCACATGAAAGAATTTGTAAGTATAGCCAAGTTTGAGAGATGTTTCAAGTAAATGTCGGACGAAAATTCAAATTTAGATCAGGGGGACGAAAAGAAAGAGGAAGAAACAGTACTGGCTGATGAAGAGGAAAAACCTTCAACTCAAGCAGAGGAAAAGCCGCCAAAAAAGAAATACGTTTTCAATTGTACCAAATGTGGCCAATGTTGTGAAAAACGAGAATTCATCCCTGTGTCTTTTACTGATATTCGGAATTGGACTCAATCAGGGATTATCAATTCAGTTTTTCCTCATCTAAAAATGCAGACTTTCCCAACTCAACTCCAGGGAGAAATCCGAGAAGTTATATCTATCGTCATTGCTGCAAAAGAGAATAGCGGTTGTCCTTTGTTTGACCAAGAAAATAAGCTTTGCAACATCTATCACTCTATGCCTTTAGAGTGTCTTGCTTTTCCACTTGGATATAACGGGACCCAGTACTACATTAAGGATAAATCTGTTCCTGGATTGGGAAATGGAACAATGACAAAAGAGCAACTCATTCATGATCGTGATAACGCACGAAAGGATTTTGAGGCCCGAGTAGAAACTCAAACACTCCTCCCGTTCACCTATACGCTTTTCATGCAAAACCTTATTGAACAACAACAAAAAATCCGCGAAGAAATGCCTGAGGATAAACGTAAACAGTTAGACGATCTTCTAGCAGCCGAAGAGTCAAAAGAATAGGTAAATTTATTGGTGAGTAGGTGAGTACTCACATTTTGAACAAACCCACTTAGCAAAGGGTAGTATCAAATCTTCTCTTCCTTCCTGGACAATATTTTCAGAATAAGGCAGTAAATTTCCAACGCCACATTCAGGACAAGGTGGGGTGGTAATAATGCTTGTATCTTGTGGTAAATAACTGTTTAATGACAGAACCTCTTTTGAACTACGTGATTTAGGTTTAGGTGTAGTTTTTTGGGTTTTTGCTTTTGTGGGTTTACGTGTGGTTTTGGTCGCTGTTTTTCTTGGTGTAGTTTTTCGCACAGGAGTTTTACGTGTAGTTTTTGTGGCACTGGCTTTTTTTATTGTCGATTTACTCGCTTTAGTTCTTGGAGTAACTTTTTTTGCGGCGGAAGAGGATCGAGTGTTTTTAGTTGCTTTTTTCTCCTTTTGTCCTTCGGCTAATTCTGGTACCAGACCTCTTTTTGGGATCGATTCTATACATTCTGAAAATTCACGTGATTCTTCGTCTTGATCAATCGTTTGTACACGAAAAGTAAAGCCATACAATCTACGAATCTCAGTCGCAGCAGTGGATGAAATAAAGCGAGTTTTAACTGTGGCATCTCTTCCTATCCAGATCCAAATTTTCCTTTTTTCGTCATCAACAAGGATGAAAACTTCTTTAGCTTTAAGATCTTTAAGAGAAAACGCCACTGGATCCCAATGGCCGTCAGAAGTCACTGAATATGCTACAAGTCGTGTCAATTAATCATCTACTGCCTTTTTACACTATATGGAGTATCTCTGGCAGGAAGAGTTAAAAGTTTCCCATCCAATTCTATTAACATTACTTACTTTGGAGAGGGGGGATCAATTGTAGTATCAACAGTAGCAATTATTGCCTTCGTCCTAACAATTAGAAGCGGAATATTCCGAATTTTCACGGTTTTTTGTAGAAGAACATGTGTTTTTGTATAATTCACTTTCTCACCTACAAGGAAATCAAATATACGTTTCTTATCAGCGTAGTCCAACGGAAGATTAACTGTAAAATTCATCTCTCGAAGTAATAAACCACTCAATGAAGATAGCTTTCGTGTGATTCTAATATAACCCGTGTCAAGATTGATTGTATATCCTCGTACAGGGAGATTAAAACGGTTTAATTGTGATTTTTTTTGGAAGTGGGATTTAGATAGGCCAAGGCTTGACCTTGTAGGGAGGTAGAAGGCTATTATGAAAATAGCTATAGTTAATGGAATAAAAGCCCATAAAATATTAGGGAAAAACGACAAAGGATCACTTATACGCGCTACAGCCGTGTCAAAAGATATATTTTCAAATAATTGTGGTCCTGGCCCAGTATCTGTTGATGTTGGGGTCATTATACTATTTGACAAGAAGAGTATTGACCCAGTAATACATACTGAGACCAAGATGACATATGATATCTGAACAAGTCGTATAGTAGTAATTGGACCTCGTAACATAGCTGTTTCACTTTGAGAATTTATGTTTCTTGAATAATATTTTTCAATTCACGTCCATGTATCTGAACTAGTTCGATTAGTCGATTCATAAAGCGATTTTCAGAATTAGCATAAACTAATTTTAATCGTGGATGAATGTCTTCAGTGGAAATTAAATGTTGAGTTCGCAAATACTTTAAATCCCTATATATTGATTTACTTTTCTCTGATATTCCTAAACTTCTTGCTAATTCTATTCCTGAACTTCCTTTTGGGTAGAGTGTAACCAATTGCATAAGAATCAACCGTTGATGCAATGATAGTGGAGATGTGAAGAGATATAGAATCGCTGCATAATAATCACGAGTTAAGTCAACTATACGGTTTGATAATGTGTCCAGGTAATCTTTGATTTCAGGTTTCACTTGAGCTGTAGTATTTAATGAAGCAAGGATTTTTTCTAAGGTGTCATTATCCTTTTTTTCATCCTCAGAGATTCTAAATGTCATAATTTCCACTTATTCTTTATATATTCTGGGGTTTATTAAGTCTAAAGGAGGTGTATTAAAACACACAAATAAACTCTTGACCATCAGGAATAAATTGGGATTGGGTTGTTATTTGAAAAAGTTTTTTTGAGGATCCTATGTTGAAGGTTTATGGGAAAAGAATTCTGAATAGGAGAGGAAAGATGGTCAGCAAGCAAAATGATCGGTCAGTCAATTATGAAACTGCAATTAAGGGTACAACGCTTGATGTCTATTTTTATTTACTGAGAAAAAAGGAAGCTGCAGGAGTTCGAGAGATTCAGCGAGGATTAGGGCTGTCCTCTCCAAGTGTTTCGAGTTATCATTTAGAAAAACTTGAAACTTTGGGAGTAATACGAAAAAATAGATTTGGAAACTTTGAAATCGCAAAAAAAGTCGACATTGGAGCACTAAACCAATTTATTCTTATAAGAAACTATACTCTACCCCGATTCCTCTTTTATGCTGTTTTTGTCTCTATTCTTTTTGCAGGGTATCTTCTCTTCTTTCGGGGAATAAGCTTTCCACTAACTACAAGCAAAGTTTTCGCACTTCTTTTTGGGGGAATAGCTACGATAATTTGCTGGGTTGAAACCTATTTATCATGGCAGAAACGCCCATTTTAAAAAAACTTAGAGAAATCTTACTCTTTCACTAATATCAATGGCTGGAAATTTCGGTTCTTGTTCAGTTTGTCGCCACAATTCATCCATCTTGAATTCTTCAAGCAAAGCGGCCACTTCTTTAACAAAATGAATCATTTCACGGATCTTTCGCGAGAAACGGTACATAGTTACTTCATCTAAGCGGTAACCTAAGAAAATTCGGAGATCTTCATTGGGTCCGGTTGTAATCACTCTACTAGTGAAATACTTACCTTGAATCTGAAGTAGTCGTCTTAAAAAGGATGATACGGAATGATCGGGCTCTCTTTTAAGACTAGTTAAACCATTCGAAAAGAACGATATATGGGTATAATTACTCTCTAAGGCAATATGAATATCAGGACAGTTTTTTATGGGAAGTAAAATATTAAAGGCATTATCATGATTATCCTTTAAAATAACATGTTCTATCCTAAGGAGGTCTAACCAGTGTTTAATTTGTTCCACCTTTTGGGGAAGAACTGTTTGTGCTTTTACAGGGTGTGTAGATCGCATTTCTTATATTCCCTTGAGTTTCTTCAAGATAAATCTGTTCTAAGAAGACCCGTTAAACACGGTAACATCTCATTCTTATATCCATAACTGTTTTCATTCAACTTTCGACTTTGATCAAATTGAATGTATCTCAATTATACACCGTTGTACCACTCATTCTATGGAAAAATACTTGGATTTAAATATGGAACAAGAGCCATAATTACACTTTGTTTGAGAATATCATATCGGGTAACAAAGTTCTGACTGAAGAATCCTACAACACCCTGTTTCTTTTTAATATCTGGAACTCCACTTTTTAGTTCTGCAAGATCTCCAAGTTCGTGATATTCATGAGTAGTCAATACAGTATACCATTCTAATGGTAGAGGGATTCCACACCCCCTGACTGTTTCTATAGCTAACTGATGTCCTATAGATGAATAGACTATTATGCGTGCACTGTCTGAATTTAGTTTTACTACACCTCCCTCAATTCCTACAAAATAATCGTATCCTGGATAGTTTTCACGAGCTTTTATAACTCTCAATTCCGAATGTTCACGTGTTTGATCCTCTCCGATAGGTTGAGAAGCATTAGCAGTTGGTACGACGACTTCTTGCGAATCAACAATCGGATCTTTAAAAAAGAGTTGAAAAGCATCCAGACTAGCTTTTATTTTTACTGGATTCTTACTAGCCACTAGAACTTTTACGTTTTTCATGGTAACAACGTCCTTATCATAATAATTGATCTTCTAACATATGTAGGAGGCGAGATGATATCGTCCACGCTGGTTTGGTTTCTTGGTACAGAGAAATTTGTTGGAAATTTGGATTACTGACAATATTTGTCTTAAATAACAGTGATGACTCACCAGATTGAAACCCTCCTATTATAAATATAGCATCCTCATCTACTAGACTTTTTAAACTTGACACATAAACAGAAATCTTAGCAGGGGATTCTAGAAGGTATATTTTATTGTGATCATATTTTTGGATTAATTTTTCCAGAGTACATCTAATTACTGACAAAATGGGCTCTCCTTCAACGGGAATACGCTTTTTATATAATAGCTGTGAAAACAAGCCAACGAAGCGATTATAGTTTACTGGAATTCTCCAATGAGAAGGAATGTGTATACAGTGCTCTGTATAAGTATGAATAATAATTTTAAGAGTATTATTAGCAACAAGAGGAGAGTAGAGTAGATTTAATAATGAATAGAAAACAATATCTGGTCTACCACGTTTTTCTTTGTCAGGTAATTTTGTCATAATTGAACCGTGAATGGCTGTATCTAAAAGAATTCCTCGATTTCTTTTACGTGTTGTCGTTTTCCAATTTTTTCGTATTACTGGATGGTTTCTAAGGGATTCGGGAATCAATTCAAGAGCCGATTCAATAAAAATGATTGTTATAACCATACTTTGTCAAATCAACCTTTTCTCGACTAATTATTTGTTTTTAACTTCCGAGTAAAATTAAATAACTAAGATATCGTCAAATAAAGGATAACCCGACGATATTCAAATTTAACAGAAATAAACCCACTTAATTTTCCTGATCTGGAGAAAGTTAATCACATATCATGAAAAAGTAATTCTCAAGAAAATTAACCCCAATTCGGGAAACACGCGATTGATAACGAGATGATTCTTAGATTTTACAGTCCTTTAAGCGTTTAAATTCAAATATGTGTAATTCTATTAAGTGAGAGACTTATGCTTCGCAATTTAAAATTACCTAAAAATTTACGTACAATCCACCGCCCTGGACGAAAAGTGGAAATATGGATCGATATTCGGAAGGTAGAAAGAATTAACGATTTTTCCCATAGAGACCAAGTATTCCTAAAGCAATTCATCCTGAATCTAGAAGAAAAGGGATGGATAGTTTCAGTTTAAAAAAAAATTGATAAAAGGGAGTAAACCCCTTTTATTAGATATACGTATCAAGGACTGCATGTAATGGTAAATATTCCTCTTCCTCTGGTGTATGGTCCTTTAATGTCAAAACTAATCGTTTTACTAACTCTTTATCCTCTAATTTTGAGAAAAATTTATCATAAGTAGGGGCTTGAACTTGTGCTAAAATATCTCCAACCTCAGCAAAGTAACTTTCAGACAAATCCTCGTTATTTAATAATTCAATCAATATGGGGAATGTTTCCAATTTTTTAGCCATGCACACATCTCTAATAATCAATTTCTCTTCTTCTTGTGCAATTTCTAGATGTCTGATTAAACTCTCATATGCTTCCTTTGTACCAATTTCCTGCAATGCATATATTGTCTGTAATCGTGTATAATCCTCTGAAGAAGGTTCATTCAAGATTTTATCAAGAACAGGCATTCCGCTTGGGGCTCCAATTTTACCCAAAACTTCTGCTAAAGCACCACATTTCAGGTCCTCATCACAGGTTTCAAGAGCAGCGGTTACATAGGGAATAGCAAGTTCTCCAAATCGAGCAATTACTGCACGAACTGTGGTTTCCTGACGAGCAGCCGTTTGGCCAAGAAGAGAAATCGCAGGTTCAATTGCGCTTTCATCCTTCATCTCAGCAAGGGCATAACCTGCTGCTAATCGAATATCCATCTCAAATTTTTCATTTGTTAATACTTCATGCATTTTAAAGCTCGCAGACTGAGAACGTTCTTTCATCGCTCCAAGAATGAAGGCTAACTGTTGTTGCCGTTTAGACGGAACCGAATCAAAAACGTCTATTATCGATGGTACACGGTCTGGCCAGCATTCTAACCACATTGTCTCTCTATGGCACTTCACAAAGGCTGGAACATCAAATTCTGCAATCTGTTCTGCTATACAGTGAAATTTCAGAAATTTTCTTTGTAGAAAGGGGCACTTTGTCTTATCATTCATGTAAGGAACGCCTGTACGCCACGAAGCTGATTGATAGGCTATAACACTCAAAAAAATACTAAATTTACCGAAACTATAGGTTAAGAAAACCATCATTATTATCATTGCGGCAATTATTCCCAAAAAATCGAAGTTAATAACGAGAATTGGGTAAATTAGAGTAAAGAAAAAGTACCATCCACCTAATACAAGAAATACCATACTAATTGCTCCTATAAAATCTGAAACAAAATCAGGAGCCATATCAGTGAGTATCAAGGGATCATCAGTTTGCTCATCGGACATACTTAGGGTCACCTTCAGGAAATATGAAAATAGTAGTTTTTTGCTGAAAGAAAACTGATTCGAGAATATAATTTGAATATTTGCTTTATTACAATAGACAATTTTGTTTGGGTAGTTCAGTTGAATGTCTTCAAATCCACATTTTACGACATTATTTAGGCTCTACCTTCGAAACTAACTAGCTTTTATCCAGCATTTTCCAGAAACCACAAATAGTTCAACCAACTCCGAGAGATTGGCAAAGTTAAATGTATTCTCCAACGCTTGTATCCCTAGATTTAACTGAGAATAAAGTTATTCCGAAAAAATCTATCGATCCCAGGGTGGTCGAGGCATTTCTTGGAGGTAGAGGAATTGCAGTATATTTAGGTTATGAATCCATTCCTGTTGACACAAGTCCACGTGGACCAGATAATAATATAATTTTTGGGACAGGAGCTTTAACTGGATCAATAATCCCTTCTTCTGGTACAGCTATAGCCACATTTAAATCTCCCCACACTAATACATTATGTACAGCAACGAGTACAGGTCATTTCGGAGCTTATCTCAAGCATACAGGGTACGACTTCTTACAGATCAAAGGTAAAGCGAAATCTCCACAATATATTGTGATCGATGAATTTGCTGATATTACCTTTGAGAATGCCTCGGAATTTTGGTTAGAAAGTGTTGAAAAATCTGACACTATACTAAGGCAAAAATATGGCCAGAAATCATGCATTGCTGTTATAGGAAAAGCAGCTATCAATCAAGTTACGTATTCGGGTGTTGTAGTTGATCGGACGCATTTTTTCCATCGAGGAGGACTTGGAAGCGTTTTTGCATCTAAGAATATAAAGGCGATTGTTCTTACTGACCCTCCAGCGCCTTCAAATTTTCCTGAAATCACTGAGGATGAATTATCCCTACTTAAATCGACATTACTAAACCATCCCTGGAGTCAGTTGTTACATACTCAAGGTACGTACTCAACCATTCATCAGATAATTAAATATGACAGTCTTCCAACAAAAAATTGTTCAAGAAAACTGACACTTCAATCAGATCAAGTTTCATCTTTTCATGGATATGGTGAAGCTTATGACTGTTGGCAATGTTCTGTCAAATGTGAAAGAAACTCCTATCAGAACTTTGTAGCATTAGGTCCTAATCTTAAAATAATAGACCATGAATCTATTCAGGCAGCTATAGTAAAATGTGATGAGGAGGGACTTGACCCCATATCAACAGGTGCTGCTTTAGCATCCTTATTTCATATTCAGGAAGACAAGCGTAAACTTCTAAACATAAATCTAGGATTTAACTGGGGAGAATCCCAAATCTATTCTCTTATCGACGACATCATCCAGAAAAGGGAATTAGGAGACAAACTAGCTCGGGGAGAAAATTACCTGTACAAACAGACAAGTGAACCTTCCCCAATGATTAAGGGACAGATGACAGGAATGTTTTACTATCCTAATTGTCCAGTTTTGAGTATGGATCTTAGTTCCGCTCCGTATGGAGCTACTCATTTTAAAACAGGAAGCTTAGTTTATCCAGAATTTCTTGGATACCCTTTTTTACTCTCTCCTCTGTCGATAAAAGGAAAAATTAAGTTAAAGATTTTGTTTGAAAACCTTAGCGCAGTTCTGGACGCACTAATTCTGTGTCCACGATTCCTACCGATGTTCTTGAAGTCAAATACCATTTTAAATAAATTTCCTTCGAGATTGAGAGGAATTATTTTACAGACAATGCCAATAAGACTGTTATCAAGTATTTTGTTTAATAAATCAATAGTCTCTCCTTTAATTAACCATTTAACTTCCTCAAATGGTTCTAGTACCAATATTCTGGAGATAGGAAATCGAATTACATTGCTAGAACGCCTTTTCAACACACGAGCAGGTTTATCACCTTCTAATGACGTCTTTCCTCGATATCTTGAGGGAGAAAGTGAATTTTACAAAAAACAAAATGAACTAGTCACTTCGTATTATGAAGCGAAAGGCCTGAATCCTGAAGGCCTAGTCAAATTGAACACCTTGAAGAAATCAAAGCTGCTTGGGATAATCAGTATCTAGTTTCAATTTAGATTGTTATTGACCAGATCCTTTTCTTGGTCTGAGAGATGAACCCTTTAACATATTTAATATGTTCAATAAGTAAGCCACAAATTTCTCATCAAGTGTGGTAAAACCAACTTCATCAGGTAAGACAACGGCTTGATCTTCATCCTTGACCGCTAATATCCCAGTAATATTACTAGCACCTTTAGATTTACGTAAATTTATATTTACTTGCTTACCAATCTCAGTAAACCATTTTTTACCCTTTTTACTGAAATTAAAGTTTGTAAAAATCCAAATTCGTTTTTCTGAGGGAATAGATTTGAGATCAGCTGATGAAAGAATAGTAGGGTCTGACATATATAATGTAACTTGTTTAGACGCTTTTTCTATTAGCTTCATAAAGTATTCATTGATCGCATGATTTGTTGATAATTTTAGCAACCGTAAATATGAAATTGGCTCATTTTCAGATAATTCAGTCTCTAAAGTTTCTAAAACATCGGCTTGCTGTGAGTGGGAATCTTTTATCCCGTTTAGAATCTCATTGGTTTTGTTTAAAAATTCTGAGAGATAAGTTTCAATTTCATTATTCAATGATTGGATAAACTTGGCCATATTCCCTTTGTTTTCTAAATTAAATTTTTCTATATCATTATTGTACGATTCTAGATCTGTAGATAAATTTTTTGAAAATTCACTACTCATCCCTTCCACTTCTGTACTCAGTTCGGATTTCAAAGAGGTTAATTGTGTAGTTGACTGGATAATTCGCTCCTTCATTACTTCCGTCAAATCAGCTAAAATGGATTGTATTTCTTCCCGTGATTTGTTAACCTCATTAATTGCACGTTGAATACTGTCGGTAAAATCAAGAGAGAGTTGTTCAATATTTTGGGTTGAGTCTTCATTAAAACCTTGTAAAACATCCTTCAGGCTATCACGCAATTCTGAAAAATCCAATTGCTCTCTTTCCTCATTTAGATAATTATGCAGATCGGTAGTAAGAGTCATTTGAGAACTTGAAATTATATCTGATAATTCCTCGATAGATTTTGTCAAATCTTCCTCAGATTGAGTGTGAATAGCGTCAAAAGAGGTTTGTAGATCAGGTATGTTACTTTCAAAGTCTTCAAGCTGAGTGCGAATTGAATCAGAGACAACGGATTTTAACCGTTTATTTGCCACTATGACTTTGGAATGAATATCTCGCAAACCAAATGGATCTTCTTTGCTTGAATCGATATGATATATAGATTCGAATCTTTTCAAAGCTTGACTTATATTGGTTTCGACAATAACGTCTAAATTTTCAAGGTTCGACTCAATAGCTTTGTTAAATTGAGCTAATAAATCATGTAGCTTTGTTCTAATAGCAGACACTTGAGAACTATAAGATGTCATAAAATTTGTCATATTATCAGAGAGTGTATTTTGTAACTCTAAGTTAGAGGATGTTTTTTCTTTTACCAAAGTATCAAAAGCGCTAGAAAATTGTTTTGTGATTTCAGGAACATTACTCTTGAATTCTTGGTCTGAATCAGAAACTATTCCTTTGAGATCTGTATTAAGCCTTGCTACTGTATTTTCCATACCCTCCTTCAATGACTCAATTTCACTACGGATCGATTGGAAGGAAGTGTCAATTTCAGAGGTAACAAATCCTGAAGCGACTCCAAGCTGATTTTCTAGTTCCGTTAGCGTATCAGAATAATATAAATCAATATTTTCGCTTGTACGATTCAGGTTGGTTAACATAGTCTGTAAAGATTCATTAAGAATTGATTTAAGCTTATCTCCACTCTCATGAACCTGACGAATTAATGTTGTTACCTCAGACATCGTTGAATCTGAAAAACTGTTGTGATAGGAAAGTAGGTCTTCCAGTGTGTCTTTGATATTCTTGTTTTGAGTGGTAGCATTGGATTGAATTTGATTAATAAACCCTAATATATCCGTAGGTCCTTTTTCTTGATATTTGGTAATATTTACTTTCTGTAAAGAAATAACTTCATCCAAATTGCTTCGATTTTCAGCAATAAATTCATTTAGGGTACTTTGATTTTCTTCAAGCGTTTTCTCGAGATTCGATTTAAAACCACTAAAGGATGCTTTCTGTGAAAAAGCTTCTATTGTTTCAATTAAAGTGTCTTGTTGTTCCTTGCTTTTGCTATTAAGCTGTTCTAACTGATTTGAGAGCTCTAAATTATATTCAGATTTGACTTGACTAAAACCCTCTTTAATTACGTCTAATGTGCGTTCTAAATGGGTTTGTAAATTTTCATTTAACGAACTAACAAATTCTTGCGCCTCAGATTGACTCTGTGAAAATATGGTAGTTATTTCACTCCTAAGTTGAGTCAGTTTGCTCTGAAGAGAGGTTTCAACAGCAGAAATATTTGTAACGCCTTCTGAAGTCAAACGAGAATGAATGCCTCCGACTCCTGTTTCAATTCCCTCAAGTAATTGTTGGAAATTGCGAGTTATTGCTTTTAACTCTGTATTCATCACTTTAGCTCTCTGATCAAATCGATTTTCAACTTTACTCAGATAATCTTCTTGAAGAGCAGATATACCAGATTCAAATTGATCTGATGAGGCAATCACTTTCTCAATTTCATTTTTACTTTCATCCAGGGTTTCATTAGTCATAGATTCAATTCTTTGTTGAGAATCAGCAAGTTTTTCGTAAATTTTACTTACTGAACCACTCGAAGATTCTGTATATTCTTCTTGTAAACTTTTACTAGTGCCTTCTAATGAATCTTTCAAGGAAATTCTAAATTGATCTGTCCGCATTGGAATTGAGACAAGCAAATTTCTTAATAATTGTTCAATAGATTGAGATAGTTGTTGTAATCTAGTAATATCCAGTTCCTTCCGGCTCACCGATTGGTCAATTAAATCAGAAAAATTATTGAGTAGCTTTTCAAACTCTACTCCTTGTTGGGCTAATTTAGCTTTTGCAGAATTTCTTAAAGACTCAACAAGATCGATTACTGATTTTTGAGTGTGCCGGAAGCTTGTTTCCAATTGATTAAGTTCTGTTGTTTGACCGGCTTGCAATTGGCTT
This sequence comes from Candidatus Heimdallarchaeota archaeon, assembly GCA_019057635.1. Classification (GTDB taxonomy): domain Archaea; phylum Asgardarchaeota; class Heimdallarchaeia; order Hodarchaeales; family Hodarchaeaceae; genus Hodarchaeum. The sequence continues at coordinate 4,034 of DXJL01000133.1, read as the reverse complement.
AGAAATAAGTCTCTTACTGATTCTAGCTTCTGCTCTGCTGTAATCTCCGAAATTTCTGTTTCAAGGACATTTAATGAGATTTTTTGTTCTTGGATTAATTCTTTTGCATCTTCAGTGAATTCAGTAAACTCTGTTTTCATTTGTTCTGAACTTGCAGTGATTGCTTTATCAGTTTGCTGAACAACAAGTTTTAGGGCCTCATTTATATCATTATCAATTTCTTTTGATAAATCTGAAATTACTACCTTCAATGCGTTTAGTACATCATTTTCGAGTGAGGTTCTGACATGTTGACGTACTTCCTTGATGAATTCTTTTTCGTGTTTGCGAGATTCTTGTAATCCAGTATTTAAATTAACTTTCAGGTCACTACCAACAGTATCGGTGTTCGAGTAGAATTCTTGTATCCTAGTAACGGATTCAGATTCAATTGTACCTAGTAGACCATTAAATTGAGTTTGGATACTATTAATTTTTTCAACTGAGGATTTTATTATCTCATTTAACTCTTGTTCATATTTAGTGATAGATTCTTTGAGAGAACGGGTCCCAGAGTCAGGTAAGTTTTGAAATTCATCAATGGCTCTACCCCAGTGTTTATCTAATTTCGATGTCCCTTCTGAGATACTTGTCTGAACAGAATTTTGAGTTTCAGTTATTTTTGTATTCATTGAAGTAACTACTTGATCCACCATCTCGTCTAACTGCGAGTGGTTAAGTTTTTCTTTTTCTTCTATGGCCTCTTTTATTGATACCTCTAATTCTTCATTTTGAGTTTTTAGAACTTTGAAACCGTCATTCACTGTTTCCTGAAACTTGTTTAATGTTTCTTCTACAGAATTTTTTGAGCTATGAAATTCCTCTTTATAGTTCTCTTTCATACTTTCTATGAGAGCCATATTTTCAGTGAACATTCGTGTTAATGCAGAAACGGGTAAAGTAGCGGAAATACGCCCTGTTTCTTCGTTCAGCCTAATAAATCCTTTTTTTATCAATTCTGAAATTGCTTGCTCAGCTTTTTCTTCTTGTACATCAGAAATAAGAATAAGATCATGTTTGTTTTGACCACCAAAGGATATTAATGTGTTTAAGATTTTTGTTTCACTTTTTCTTAGCGTAAAACTAACTTCTGGAGTTGTCATATTTATCAACTTCATGTTCTGCCTTTTCATAAATTTATTCAGGAGCTTTGATCTTCAAAAATTGCACTACCAATTCTAATCATTGTGGAACCCTCCTCGAGTGCAACGATATAATCGTTACTCATCCCCATGGATAAGATTTCCATTTCAATATTTCTCAGGTGAGGGCTTTGTTCAGCTAATACATCAAAGATCGACCGCATTTTTCTAAAATATGGTCGTGTCTCTTCTGAGGGGATGAAAGGTGCTATCGTCATTAACCCTTTTATTTGTAAATAGGACATCTGAGTCAATTCATTCATCAAGTCTATTAAGTAGCTCTGGTCTGGTGGAAAACCAAACTTCGTCCCATCCTCAGATATATCTATTTGGATCAAGCAATTCACATTTTGACCAATTGTTACAGCTCTCTTTTCAATCTCTTTTGCTAATTTTATATCAGCCAATGAATGGATTAAAGTAAATTTTCCAAGTATAGATTTGACTTTATTTCGTTGTAAGTGGCCAATATAGTGCCATTCCGCATTAGAATCTTCGCATTTTTCAATTTTGGAAAGTGCTTCTGAAACACGATTTTCTCCAAAGATTGGTGATTCTAGATGTTGTAAAAGATTTAAGATTAGAGCTACAGGCTGGTTTTTAGTTACTAGTACAAACTGTGGACGTTTTCCGTCTCGGATATGGTGAGAAAGTTGTGAACATACATTTTGATATCTTTTAACAACCTGTTCGACATCTGTGTTCACATTCACTCATGACCCCAGCTTTGTGTGCTCATTTTTCCAGTATTTGTGATTTCAATTGGTAATTATTTATATCAACTCTGTTCAAAAATGAATTAAGAGTATTTGTTTCAATCCAAAATTGGTTACGATCTTAACGGAAACACTGTTAGTAACCTTAATTCCTATACATTAGTGTTTAATAACTAACTTCAATAAGAGATCTGATTTTATGAAATTTATTGCACAACCCCAAATTTCGGAAGAGGAAATATCCTTAGTTTCTTCAACTATTCGAAACGGCCAATTTGTTGAAGGAAAAAATGCAAGAGCTTTAGAAAAAGAATTTGCAGAATTTGTAGGTGCCAAACATGCAATATGTGCAGTGAATGGGACCGCAGCATTACATCTTGCTATGGAAGCAGCAAATATATTACCGGGAGCTGAAGTCATTACCCCTGCATTTACTTTCATTGCCTCTGCTAATTCTATTACATTTGGAGGGGGTATACCAATCTTTGCAGAAATAGATCCTGAAACTTATACCATAGATCCCGAAAGTATAAAAAAATTAGTTACACCTCAAACAAAGGCTATTCTTCCTGTACATATTTTTGGTTTACCCAGTGATATGAATATCATTAGGGACATTGCGGAGGATCATGACTTGGTAATTATTGAGGATGCCTGTCAAGCTCATGGGGCAAAAATCGATGGTCAACATGTAGGTACGTTCGGAGATATGGGATGTTTCTCCTTTTATGCAACTAAAAATATGATTAGTGGAGAAGGGGGGATGATTGTTACCGATGATGATGATCTGGCTTCGCGTATTAAAAGCCTCAAAAATCATGGTAGGGGTCCAAGTGGAGGATATGAACATCACAGAATTGGTTACAATTTTCGTCTTCCAGATCCATTAGCTGCAATTGGATTAATTCAATTAAGAAAATTACCATCAATGCTAGAAAAACGAAAAAGGAACGCTGAGGCACTGAGACAAACAATATCAGAGCTAGAGCACGTAAATATTCAAAAAACTCCTAAAGGATACACCCATAGTCATTATGTTTGTGCACCCGTAGTTGATGAGAATAAATACTCAGTTAATACCGTGATTAAGGAGTTAAAGAACAGAAACATTGCTTCACGACGAATTTATTCTCTAGGATGTCATAAACAACCAACTTACCTTCAGGGAATAAAAGAATGGCGTTGGAATAAGTACGTGAATTACCCCGATTATAGCACCGTTAGTCTACCTATAACAGAACGAATATCGGACAACCACTTTGAAGTTCCAATTCATCCAGGAGTCACAGAAACAGAGGTTGAGATAATTAAAAATGCTTTAAAAGAGATCTTTGGTTGAAAAACTTTAGCTGATATAGCCAGGCATCCAATCAATAAGATAGTCTCTACCAATCTCACTGAATTCGATTTTCATCTTTACAAGCTTCTTGAAAAATGCCTCACTCATTGTTTCAAGTTGTAGGTTTTCTAAAATTTTATTTAACTTGGGTTGGGTATTTTTAATACCAGCTATTAATCTTGAATATTCCCCTAATGGTTTTTCAGTTAGAATTTCGTTACCGTAGAACGATTTATCACTTGTTAGACCGCCAGAGAGAATTTTGAGACCTTCGTCAGGATTAAAACTATTAGGATCCTTACACAACTTCAAGAATTGGTCAAAACTTTCTTTGTATGGATGAAATATGTTCCTAGAAATTACCCCCCGTAGATACATCTGTGTGGTTGATCTTGCCAGTATTAAGGAGAAGGGTATTGATGTCATATACTCAGTCATACGCATATTTTCGCTTTTCAGAACTTGCTCGGCCTCATCTTGGGCACGGTGGTAGATATCAAGGGGTAATACGATTCCAGTTATTTCTCTGTAGTCTGTTACTATTGAACCAGCCCCTAGTTCAAATTTTACCCAATACATTCCTAATCCAGTGATCAAAAAATAAGGTTCCCCTGTCGTTTCCTCAAATCCAGTCATGGCAAGCTCTGGTAATAGGATGACTGTATCTTGGAATATCTTTTGTACTGGTTGATTCAAATAGAAGCCATTGAAGGATGAATCGATCATGGTTTGCCAGGAAGGAATGAATAGTAATTGATCTAGTGCACCAAAAACTGATTCACGAAGTTTTACGATTTC
>DXJL01000132.1 GCA_019057635.1 Candidatus Heimdallarchaeota archaeon | reverse complement strand
TAATCAATCAGGTCGCCGAGAGTTCCGCGGAGACCTTAAACGCCTGTGGAGAGGCGGTAAGACCTGCATATAAGCAGGCATGCGTCTATGAATCAGGAAGAATAGCTCCAAAGATGGTTGGGAATCATTGTTCTTAGCTGTCTTATTTGGGTAAGTCTTTCAGAACGGTCAATAACTCCCGGAAATTACTTTTTTGATAATATCCGATTGGATATCCATAAGTTGACGTTTGTCATAGGAGATAAGGTCTGTGATATCAAAAATTGACGCTAAGCTCTTTAATTTGATAACATTTTGAATAAGTGAGAGTTTAGGCTCGGCCGCTTCGCTTAAGCGCTTTATCCCATCATCCAGATTCTTAGCTTGGTCGTCATACTCTCGAGTGGTGGAATTACTAACGCATTGGTGATAATAGAGAGAAGATAACTCTTTGAGTAAAGTTTGATAATGACAATAATCGAGTACTTCCAGAATTGAAGAGATTGTTGCGATGAATAGAATTGTCTCTGCTTCTGATTCTGTTTCTGTTCCTCGACCCCCTTCAATGAAACTGCCAATTTTTTCATTGAACCGTGTTTTGAGTTTGTCCAGGGGATTTATTGATAATTTCTTACCGGTGCGATTCAACACTGCTAAATATTGAGAAGGATCGGTACCGAAAAGATCTTTACTATGATCAAACAGAAAATTAGCAAAATAGTCCAATATTTGTTCTGACCCTTCCACCTCAAACTGCAGTGAATAAGTTCGATCAGTGATGATATTTGGTTCAATAAAGAACTGTTGTCGAACAAGCTGATCAATAACTTCTCTAAAGGATAATGTAGTGACAGTCACGAGTAGAGTACACCCTTACTTAGCATGAAACAACCTGAGATGAATCTTTAATTATCTTTCGTATTCCCTTTGAGACGATTATCCACACTTCTCTGGATAAACTGGAATATGATGCTAAGTTCTTCATCGGATATACCTAATAACATAGCAAAAAACTTATCGATCTGCTCACGTAAATAAGAAACCGTGGTGATCGATGTTCTAGATGTTTCATTTATTAAATCGTTATAAAGAGATGTTAAATCTTGGTTTTGTTTCAATGTCAAGTTCGTTGGAATTCTCACTGACTTCAACCAGTATACATTAGTATCTAATACTCCAAAACCCATATTTGTATTTCCAGCTTGTTCCATCTGGGCCCAAACAAAACTACTGTTGAGATAAGCAAAAATAACTGGGATATCCTTAGAATCATTTACAGTAATACCATAAAACCGCTGATCTGGTAAAGATTTTGCTCGATTTAATAAGCACCCTGGTTTATCATGATAACTTTTGATCCATACCAGATCAGGAATCGAAAAGGTAGGTAAGGCATACCACGGATCTCTTTGACTTAAACTTCTCAATAAATGAAACCCTTTTACGGTTGAACCCATTCTTCTTCCTTGTTTAATTGGTACTTGATTGCTCTCACCCCATTGTATATACGTTAGAGCACCTGTACGCTTTAATTGGTCCAGTGGCTTTTGACAGTTGAATAACCAGACTTTAGGGGTAAATTTGGGTGGAATTACATAACCTTTGCATTCAACGGGACTTTTAACCAAAGGGAAAAGAAATTCAGACTCTATCCTCCCTCTAAAATTGGATCTACTTTTTATTTCTACTGAGCTTTTCTTCTCATTTACTTTTTCCACTGATACATGAAAGAAATCATTTGCACCTGTCTTAATCCCAAATTGTACATTCGCTAGCCTTGAGAGAGGGGATTCTTGTTCTTCAATTTTTTGTAAAACCCCTCGTTCTTCTTTAGATGCTCTTAAAAAAGTACCTGCCCACTTATGTGTAGATTTCAATTCTACCATTGCAATAGCTTCAGTTCGATAATTCTCAGAAGAATATTCCCTACAAAATATGACCCCATTCTTTAAAGAAGCTACTGGAATTTTGTTTAATGTTTTTACTGACTCAGTAAAAAATATGCTATTGCTTAAGACACCTTTCTTAACCTTCTTCGAAGCTAAAAAGATGACTGAATTTATTCCTAGTTGTTTCCAAAATCTTGAACCTGCTTGATGTATGATTTCACAAGTCGATAATTTATTTACCGCCAATAAAGCTATTAATTGATCTTGTAAGGTTTTTCCATACTTCACTTCAAGCCAAGCATTTGAAGTTAAAAAGGCTAAGACTCCTTTAGAACTCAAGAGACTTATACTTTTCAAGCAAAAATATATCAGATAATCGCTTTTACGATCTAGTCTGATGTTGGGCTCCAAAAAGTCTGAAAACTTTCGCTGAAGAGATTTTTTATAATCTGGGGAATTTTTTATTCCAATGTCTTCATGTCGTACATAGGGGGGATTGCCCACTATCAAGTCAAATTTCTGATCAAATTTTTCAGTTAAAAAATCTCCACATGACAAAGAAGTAGTGATTTGAATTGAATGTGACCCAAGTTTCGCGTCAAAGAGAAACTCTAGGAAAAATAATCGCAATTGAGTTACCATAATTGCGACTGGATCAAGATCCATTCCCCACAATGATATTTTCAAACTTCTACCAGTTTTAATCCCTAATTCCCCCAAGAGTTGTGCAATATGTACTAAAAAGATTCCTGAACCACATGTAGGATCAAGAATGGTTATTTCAGAAGGGAAACCTGAAAGTATGAATAAATTCGACTTTTCAGTTGTCTTTGATATTAATAAACTTAAAAGATCTTCATCTGTCATTTTTTGAGTTAATTGTTGTAAAAATCTGTAGCTAGACAACAGAGAAATTAAATCTGCATCAGTGGGAAGTGTGTAATATGTCCCTCTCTTTTTCTTCATCCAAGAAGAGACTGAAAAATTCTCAACTACCAGAGATAATAAGCGAGATCCGAGATTTAAATTAAATGAACAGTCATGATGACTAAAAGGAACCAGATTGTGGAGACGAAGGAGTTTCTCTTTATCGATTTTTGTCTCATTAACATTTTTCTCTGCCTTAATAAACCGCACAAGTTTTTTTGTTATGTTACCACGTCTCCTAGTAGACTCAGAAAATTCAAAAATTCGATCAAGGAGATCTACTGTGCACATTACTGAAGGTAATTTTTGAATATGGTCAAAAATGGAGGATTCTGAAGATTTCGCTTCTGCAAGAAGGGTCAAAGAGATAATATATGCAATTATTTTTTCTAATATGGGTTCATTCTTATCAGCCTGATCAGATATTAAGCTTAGACCATTATCAAGGAAATTTCTTTCTACATCACTCAAATTGGATTGTTCGAATATCAAAATTAAATTCCAACAAGATTCTCTATTCTCGTAACTTCATGATCAGTGAGATCCCCATCATCTTTACAACGTCTCATACTATATAGATATTTTAATCCTTGCTGGAAATCTTCTTTCGAAATGAACGCTTTTGATCCTGCAGCACTTCCTGTTGGAAGGGGTTCATTTAAAATTCGGTGGGGGAGTGTATCATAAACACCTGCGGGATTTTTGTGAATTTTAAACTCACGCATGTTAAAATACCGCGTTAAACTCCAAATATTCTGTGCAATCTCTACAACATTAGTAGAAGAGCCAGTAACAGCCTCATAAAGCGCTTGAGTATCTTCAATATCAAGAGCAGGTATAATGGAATGAGTAAAGTGGCAGATAATAAGTGAATCCTTAACTAGCTTTAGATCAGTACTCTCAATCATCGTTCGGACTATCTCAGGTGAAACTTCCTCATCTTTGGGTAATTTAGACGTTGAAGGCCATCCACGTAGGTGGGAAGCACCTACAGCTGCCGTAGCGTAACTCAAACCCAAAGCTAATTTTCCTCTTGGATCCCACGCAGCCATATCTAATCCTTTGACATTTATAGCAAATTTATGGGAATCTTGACCAAATACTTCTGCAGTTTTCCTGGTTCCTTCAGCTAATAGCTCACCTACACCCTCACGATATGCAATCTTACGGATTAAAGACAGAAGTCCCTTGTCATCACCAAACATGATCTTTTCTTCTGTATATTCGGTTGGTACTAGTCCTTTTTCCGAACATTCCATAAAAAAAGCACAAGCACTCCCTGCACTTATTGAATCAAGACCAAGCTTATTTAGGAGATAGTTTGCTTCGACAACGGTTTCAAATTTTACATCACAGTTTGTACCAATCAAACCTAACGTTTCATACTCAGGAACTGCAGCAATATGATATTCATGATCTTTAAAGGAATAATCATCGCTAAATACATGAGCACATTGTATTACACACTTATAACAAGGAAATTTCTTAGTTTTATGAGCTTCTACGGCTTCTCGTCCAAATTCTTCAGGATTTTCTACAGTCCCGAACTGGAAATTTTTGACTGGTATCTGGTCACCTTGAGAAGCAAAATTCACCAACGCAGGAGTACCAACCTGATAAATCCAATGATCAACCTCTCTTCCTTTTGCTGCTCTTTCACGAAGATTCTTCGCTAATTGCTTTAATTTTTCTTCGTTAGCAACTGGTAGATTTTTGTTGGATCCTTTTATTGCAATAGCAAGTAAGCCCTTACTGCCAAACACAGCTCCTACTCCACCGCGACCAATATTTCTAAAACTATCACTTGTAACGCATGCAAACTTAACGAGATTTTCCCCTGCAGGCCCAATTGACATTATTCTCGCCTTGGATTCTCCTAGCTCTTCTTTGAGGGCAAATTCTTTATCTAAAGTTGTTAAACCTTTGAGATGTTCACCATCTTTGAGTTGAATATCATCATCGATAATTGAGAGAAAACAAGGTGACTTTGCTACTCCTTCAATGACAATTGCATCCCAACCAGCAAATTTTAACTCGGGACCTATAAATCCTCCAGCATGAGAATCTAAAAATAATCCTGTAAGAGGAGATTTTGTCACTATGCAATAACGTCCACAGATAGGTACAACTGATCCTTGGAGTGGACCCGTGGCAACGATTATTTTATTTTCATGTCCTAGAGGATCAATTCCTGAATCAAGCTCGTGTGTCAATATGAATGCACCTAGCCCTTTCCCACCCATAAAATTCTTAACGGCATTAACTGGCAAAGTTTCCCTTTTTATTTGATTTGTGGAAAGATTGACCCGTACCATTCGATTATGAAACCCATTGGACATTTTAATCAGAAAAGTGATTTGTTACGAAATCAATAAAAATCTCACCCAAAAATTTGGCAGTACTCCTTCTACTTGTATCCTAGTATGTTCCAACAGGAAGAATTACTATCGGTGTAGAATCATGACAAAAAGGTTATCAGGTGGCTCATTCGTAGCGAAAAGTTTAAAGCTAGAAGATATTGAATATGTTTTCACGTTATCAGGAGGTCATATCAACCCGATCTACAAAGGCTTAGTAGAAGAGGGGATACCAATTATCACTACTAGACATGAACAAGCTGCAGGAAATGCAGCGGAAGGATGGGCTAAAACTACCAGAACCCCAGGAGTCTGCTTGGTGACAGCTGGTCCTGGTTTTTCAAATGTTCTTCCAGCATTAATTAGTGCTTATTATGCACATAGTCCAGTAGTGGCAATAACAGGACATACTGCCCTTAGAGATCTAAATAAACATGCTGCTCAAGAGGTGGATCATTTACCATTAGCTGTACCTACCACAAAATATGCACGTATGGTACATAACACTCATCGAATTCCAGAATATATGCAAGATGCATTTAGAGCTTGTACAGCAGAAAATATGGGCCCAGTCTTACTTGATATTCCTGTAGATATTCTTACACTTGAATCAGAAATAGATGCTTCAAGCCCTTTTTTTGGATTAAATCCAGATCAATATCGTCCTAAGGGACACAGATATCCTGATCCATCACTAGTAAAGAAAACTGCTGATCTTCTGTTAACAGCACACAATCCAGTTGTAATTTCTGGAAGTGGAGTATACTGGGGGCAAGCCTCAGAGAGTCTTTTGACTTTAGCTGAATATTTATCAATTCCAGTAGCCTATGATGATTTAGGAAAGGGTTCAATCCCCGAACTTCATCCTTTAGCTATTGGCAGTGCAATTCAAAATATATTACTTAATCAAGCAGATTTTATACTGGCACTTGGAGTGATTTTTGGTGAATACCAAGGATTCGGAACGAATCCAGCCTTTTATTCAGAAGATGTAAAAATAGTACATGTAGATCCTGAAGCAACCGAAGTGGGTAAAAATCGACCTTTAGAATTAGGAATTGCCTGCTCAATTGATCCATTCTTGAAGCAATTACTTGCAGCTGTGAAAAAATTAAAACCAAAAGTCAGGTTACACAATGAATGGGCAACTACAATAAAAACCGACCGTATTCAGCTAGAAGAAATGATCAGTGGCCCTGTAGACTCAAATGATATTCCCATCAAGCCACAAAAGCTCACTAAAGATATTCAAGAATTCTTAGATGATAATACACGGTTATTCTTAGATGGGGGTGATACAACCGTGTGGGCAAACTTAATTTTGAAAGCTACTTATCCAGGTCAAATCATTGGATCACACGGTCCCACTGGCCATTTAGGTGCTGGTTTACCTATGGGTATAGCTGCAAAGCTAGCAGAACCTGATAAAAATATTATGGTGCTCTCAGGCGATGGAAGTTTTCTATTCAATGGAGCAGAAATAGATACAGCTATTCGCTATGACCTACCGCTCACAATAATTATTGAAAATGATTCCCTATGGGGCATGATAGCTCATAACCAAGATCTGTCCTGGGGAGAGCGGATTGGTACAACTTTGGATGAAAAAAACCATATAGATTATGTAAAGTTCGCTGAAAGCTTGGGAGGGCAAGGTGAGTTAGTTACTCGTCCTGAAGATGTACCTTCTGCAATCAAACGTGCGATAAAGAGTGGAACCGTAACAGTAGTCGATGTGAGAGTCGATGGATCGGTAACGAATATCCTGAATCAGAGTGCAGCAACAAAAGCAGATCCTTCATATTGGGAGTAATGTCTGAGGACGATAACATGACAATACTCATTACAGGTGGAACTGGTTTTATTGGCTCATTTCTTGCTAAAGAATTACTAGATACGACATCAGAGGATATTATGCTCTACGATTTCATCATCAATGAAAAACGAATGATATCATTTGAGAAAAATCCCAGAATTAAAGTGCTCAGGGGAGATATCTCTAAATGGCCAGAATTACACTCTCAATTCGAAAAACTTGAGGAAATATCAACGATTTATCATTTTGGTAGTTTAATGCCACCATTGACGGAATCTGAATTAAGAGATGCCTTTAAAATTAATATCCAGGGTACTCTTAACATATTGGAATGTGCACGTTTATTCAATATCCCAAGGGTCATTTATTCTAGTTCCGGAGCTATTTATGGTCCCGGGGTCGATTTACCAGTTACAGAGCATTCATATCGTGATCCATGGACCATGTATGGGGTTGGCAAAGTTTGCTCTGAAGTATTAGGCTCGTTTTATCATCGAAGACAGGGCGTGAATTTCACTTCCATTCGTTTCCCAGCTCTAATAGGTCCAGGAAGAACTGGCCAAGGTATGACAATTTTTGCCAATAATATCATACAATTTCCAGCTCAGGGAGAAAAGGCAATATGCAATGTTGAAGAGGATATTGCGGTTCCTCTTATTTATATTAAAGATTCAACTAAGTTCTTAGCAAGTCTCCACGACCGCGAAGATATCCCAGAACAAGCATACAATATAGATGGGGTATGGGTTACCGCAGAAGATCTAGCATCTTATGTACAACAGGAAATTCCAGATGCAATTATTGAGTATGAGCCTGATCCTGAATTGACTTTCATGCTTCGCAGTTGGTCAATGATGAAAGGAGAAAGTGAGGCAATCTTCAAAGATCTAGGTTATTCTCCCTCATATTCTCCAAAAGAACTGGTTAAAGATTTTATTGCAGAAGTACGTACTACACCAGAATACAAAATATAGAATTAAGCGAAAATTCTCCATGGTGAAGGAAATGGATTTAAATAAAATTAAGAATATCGGAATCATCGGCGCGGGGGTCATGGGGCCTGGGATAGCGGAAGTTTTAGCAATTTTTGGGTCTTCATTTGATTTTAACATCAATTTGTTTGATATTTCAAGTGAAGCAATTCAGAACGCTCAAAAACGCATGGAAGTGGATTTTGCAAAGGTAGAAAGCGTTGGAATCTTCAGTAGTGAAGATTTACAGATTGCTCGCGAACGAATCCATTTTATTTCGGATCTCAAGGATCTCAAGGATTCTCACCTCATTATTGAAGTAATTCCAGAGAAGATTGATCTCAAACAGAATTTCTTCAAAAAAATTGAAGATATTGTGCCATCAACCGCGATTCTAGCGACAAATTCTTCTGGATTAAGTATCACAGAAATTACCAAAGTTACACGATATCCTGAAAGATGTATTGGCACTCACTTCATGAACCCTCCACTTCTCATGCCACTAGTTGAAGTGGTAATGGGTGCAAAGACTTCTGATGAAACTGTTTCACTTATGACTGACTTATTAACAAATGTGAATAAGCGTCCAGTTTTAGTGAAAAAAGATATTCCTGGATATGTTCATAATCGATTACAAGCAGCTATCTTTAGAGAATTGATGTACTTAGTCGACAATGAAGTAATGGATGTCGATGATTTAGAAACGACAGTTAGATATGGATTAGGCCTAAGATTACCCGTGATGAAAGTATTTGAGATGGTAGACATGATGGGATTAGACACCATAAATAACGTACTTTCGTATCTGTATCCTGCCTTAGATCGTTCAACAAAACCTCCTGAATTTCTGAAAGATATGATTCATAAGGGTACACTAGGTGTTAAGAGTGGGATAGGGTTTCATGACTATTCTAGTAAGGATATGACTGAATCAATGAAAGAAAAAGAAGCGGCAACATTTCAATTACTCATGATGATGCAGCAATATGACTAAGCTAAAAAAGAGAATAGGAAGGAGAATCGCTTGATTCCCCTGGAATTATAGTCTTAAAATGAGATATCCTTGCCTTTTGTTTCAGGAATAAGTCGTAGAACGAAAAACATGGCAATGTAGGCAAAAACACACAAAGTCATTCCCACTGCTAATGCTTGTGCAAAACCAAGAGGATCCGATAAGAGTGGTACATCTGGTTCGAGTTGAGTTGTTATAATTCCAATTATAAATGCCCCAAGAGCCAAAGCTCGTGCTACAGAGAAGATAAATGATGTGGCGGTTGCCCGAAATCTAGTAGGAAATACCTCGCTACTCCAAATACCAAATACGCCATGCATTCCGAATGAAAACGTTAATACAAGACATCCAACGATTATTAATGGGAAAATATAGGTAACAAAGTTGAAAATTGCAAAAAGACTTACTCCTACAAGTCCGATTACGCTACTATAGGCAAAAGCCTTTTTTCGTCCTATATAATCACTCGCCCATCCAGTCAAGAACAGAGCAAATCCAGCTACAACCATTATTCCTAACATTAGCATCCTAGCAAGTGTTTGGGCTGAATCAACATTTCCTCCACTCTGTTGTAATTCATGAATAAACAGATATTCGAAATATGTAGGAGCCCAATCGGCTAACGCATGATAGGCAAATTCTGATAACCAGAAGAGCACTGTTAAGAGTACCATGAATTTTACCCACTGACTTCGGAATATATCGGATATTCCTGTTGTTTCTTCCTTCTCGTCATCAATTCTCATTTCTTTAGATTCACGTTCTAAACGTTCTTTTTGTTCCGTCCATACTGTTGATTCATCTAATTTGTACTCCAAGTATATGAGGAATGGGATTGGGAAAAGGGCTGATAAAAAGCAAATTCTCCATCCTTCAAGGACGAGAGGGCCAATAACAACAGGAGCTATATCGCCAAAGATAAGTGTAACAATAACTGCTGCAATATAACCCACCACAAAGGTGGCATGAACGAGACCACCTGCTTTCCCACGTTTTTCAGAGGAAAATGTCTCAGAAAGAAGAGAGAAGGATATACCCCAGGATACACCTAATCCAGAAATTAAACGCAAAATAGCAAAGATTGCGAATGTCGGGGCAAAAGCAGAAAGAGCTGTGAATACAGAATCCCATAGAACGGATAATAAAAGCACTCGTTTCCTACCAAACTTATCAGCCATCAACCCAAAGAATGCAGCACCGAAAACTGTCATAATATACTGTGCTGAGAATACAAAACCGAGTTCAACTTTAGTAACTGCAAATTCCTCTGCAATTGTCGTTGCTAATAAGGACACCAAGACTAAAGCAAATCCATCATGGGCCCATCCAATCACACCCGCTATCAATACAGGTATCTTGTTTGTATTAACCGTTTCTGCCATTGATCATCACATGTAACTAATCTACTATTTATTTCAAGCTTAATTTGCATGTGGAAGAAGATTTCATTTTAAAATCTTTTGTCGACTTCTATGAGTATAATATGCAATCAAGATTTTTTCATGAGAAGTAATTCCTTCTTCTTCTATGGGGGTAAAAAATGGGCAAATATTTAATAAGGAAATTTCTAACATCTTTTATTGTACTTCTTGATATCTGACAAACCCTTCAGGTGAAATTCATGGATATCTCACTTAGTATTCACAATATTCTTGTTAAAATCATTAAAAATACTCCTGGACTCCAACATGCAATGCTTACAGATTCAACTGGGCTTACATTGGCTAATGTAACGAGATCATCTTCAATACTAGAATTAGAAGGAATTGGTGCTCTATCCATGGCATTATTTATTGGTATGAGACAACAAGGAAGTGAAGTACAATTAGGATCTCTAGGCTTTATTTTTTCTGAGTTTAGTGGTGGTAAACTTATTTTACAATCGATCAGTGAAGATTGCATTTTAGTTGGAGTTATTTCCCAGAACGCCAATGTTCAGAAGGTGAAAAAGGGAATTAATCGCTATACCACAGAAATAAGTGATCAGATTAATTTACTGCGAACTGCTCAAACAGTAGAAGAAAATATCTCAAAAAGTCTACTTGAAGACGTACTCGCAGAATTAGACTAATGTTGGCTAAATTTCACTGGAAACAAACTATTGAGGGTTAAAATTGGATATACTTCCAAAAGAACTATCCAAGCTTGCTGAAATCCTTCCTTCTCACCTTACTAGGGATACTATCATTCTTGTGGGGCTTTGTGACTCAATTTTTGATGGTCGTATTAAGTCCACACTTGAAAAAGGAGAGCGAACTCTTTTAATCAAGAAAGATGGAAGTATTTTGCTTCATAATGCAATCGGAACCCGTCCTGTTCAGTGGCAAAAAGCTAAAGCAGGCAAGATTGTTTTCACTCACAATAATGAGAAAAAGACCCTAATTATGGAATCTTACCGGCCTAAAACAGACGAATCGTTTTTCATCACTTTTTACACTATATTATTCGCTGCTTTTCTTGAGATCAGTGAAAAGATTCGGAAAGGGGGTCATACTTATGGTGATGAGAAAGATTTTGTAGATCAGTTAGTTCTCCATCCTGACCTCATTGAACCAGATCTTAAAATTATTGAGCGAGAAAAGGAAATCGCTTTTGGATTTATCGATTTATACGCCCAAGATTCAAATAATAACTATGCAGTGATTGAAGTGAAGAAACAAGCCGCTACATTAAATGATGCGTATCAATTACATCGGTATATCGAATTTTTCCAAAACCAAGGGGAAAAGGTTCGGGGTATTCTGGTAGCCAATCACATACCAAAAAAAGTTCTTTCTTATCTAAAAACCCATAATCTAACGTCAGTAAGTATACCTTGGCAAGACATTTTCCCTACAGTTAAGCGTCCTTCGCATGTTGTAAGAACAAAACAGTTAGATGATTTTTTGAAGTGAAAATATGACAGAGAATTTAGTAATTGATGCCCATGCTGATACCCTACTGAAATTGTATTTCGGATCACTTATGAGATTTTCATCTCAAGCGAAAGATCCAATGCACATAACAAAAGCATTTTTAGAGGAAGGAAAGGTTAATGTTCAGGTTTTTGCAATGTTTGTTCCTCCGAAGCTTGAGAAAATTGGACTTGAAGTTACACTTGAGATGATTCAAATAGCAAAAGAAAAGGCATTAAATGAGAATTTTACAATAGTTAAATCATCTGAAGATCTTGATTACGTTTCTCAGAATAAAAACTCTACTACAGGAATGGTTCTAAGTATAGAAGGAGCCATAGCATTAGAAAGAAACCTTAAAATATTACCGTTGATATATGAATTAGGAGTAAGAAACATAGGTATTACATGGAGTAGACAAAACTTATTTGGAGAAGGAGTCAGCTTTACAGAGAAAAAAACTGGTCGTGGATTATCTAAAGATGGGATTCAGCTATTAGAGGATATGAATAATCTGGGGATGTTAATCGATGTAGCACATTTAAATTACGAGGGGTATATGGATGTAATGCAATTTACAGATGGCCCTTTCATTGATTCTCACTCTAATGCTCATTCTGTATGTCCTATATCCAGAAATTTGACTGATGATCAATTAGAAATGATTGCTTCAGCAGATGGAGTTGTTGGAGTGAATTTTTATCCAAAATTTCTATCTCTAACTCCCGAAAAAACTTCGATAGATGATGTAATTAAACATATCAAATACATAACGGATCTAATCGGAACAGAGCATGTTGGCTTAGGCTCTGATTTTGATGGTATTGCAACAACTCCTCTAGGGTTGGAGGATGCCAGAAAAATGAAAAATTTAGAACCTTTACTTGAAAAAGAAGGCTTTAGCAAAAAGGATATTGAAAAAATTATGGGTGGAAATTTTGAACGAGTCTTCCGAAAAGTGTGGAAATAAATTTTCCAATAGTTTTACACTACCGAATAATACTTAGTCTCTCCCAGTGCTTATCGATTTTCTCGTCTAATTCAATAAGTGCTTGAGGGTTATCTATTATTTGCGAAAATCGCTTTTGGGGTTTAAAATATTCAATTAGAGGATCTCTTTTTAATTTATCAAGAAAAGGTCTACTGGGACTTGATAGAATAACCTCATCCTCAATAAATTCATATAAAATATCATATCCAGTTGTTACAGCTTTTTTAGCGACTCTAATCATCTGAGCTGACTCAATTCCCCACGTCCTAGGAATTTCACTTCGAACATGTTCTTCAGTTATTATGAAAATTCAGGACAATTTATACTCTTTGCATCTGATGAAGAACACAAAAAATGAATCACCCATAAAAAAATCTAGAGTGATTGACCTAATCAAAATCGAAGATGCTTCTTCCGCGGTTAAAGAGCTCTATATGCCCACAATGCCGACAGCTCATCATCACAACTTTAAAGCTCGTAAAACCCCATTTAGAATCTAATCGTCCCTTATCCTTGGCGAAATCTTGGTTACCACAAAGAGTGCATCGCAAAACAAGATTTTCTCCAGTACGCCGCTCTCCAAAGCCTATTGAATGCTTATTGGATGAATATTGAGCGGATTGACTTCCTGAACCAGAGGATTGCAAGGTAGCACCACAACTCTTGCAAAATTTAGCGTTATCAGTATTTTTTTTTCCACAGGTTTCACAATATATCATTATTTTATACCTTCATTTTTCAAGGGGTTTGAATACTTGGGTAAAATTCTATTTTATAAGCTCTCTGAAAGGGGAACTAGAGAATCAGAGGGGATTGTTTTTGTTATTGGGGATGATGATATTTACAATGAATAAGCGGAAATAAAAACTCTCTTTTTTCCTCCCTCTACTCAGTGTAAATAAGCAATCAAAACTGGTTTTTCTAGAATGGGTCTCATAAGTAAGACTGAAATAGTTTATCTTCTCTATCATTTTCCTGTTGCTTTAAGTACTCCCTTTATTAGCTGGTATTTCTATAATATGTCGGGAGGGGATTTTCTTGGGGCAGGTTTTATTATTAGTATTCCTTATATTGCCTTTATTTTTTCTACTGCTATTTTTGGCCGTTTGAGTGATATCATTGGATCAAAAAATTTGATTTTCTTCGCACTTCTTATGCAAATATCTTCATTCATTGTATATTACAACATTTCAACTCCCTGGATTTTCTTTCTCGCATATATTGGTTTTAATGTATTGATTTCAGCTTTTGGCCCAGCTTATAATAGGTATGTATCAGTCCGCACAGAATCAAATCAATCTGAGCAAGGCAATGTTTTTGGGCGTCTTGCAATGTGGGCCAGTCTAGGATTCTTCTTGGGAAGTGTATTAGCGGCTATTTTATTAGATAGTGAAGGCCATGACTTTCGTCCATTATTCCTAACAGCAATGATATTTTCAATTATCGCTTTTTGTGGTGTTCTCCTACTAGATTCTGAAAAGAAAATACTAACGAGGAGAAATTTGAATAAATTTCCAACAGACCTAACTAATGTGGAATCTGTCCCTATTATCCAAGCTTTAAAACCTATTGCTGTTCTACTATTGTTAGTACTATTTACACAAACATCAGTTGCTTTATATTCTAGTTTTTTCACGATATTCATTGAGTCAGAACTTAATCAACCTGTAAATCTTGCTGCAGTGGCGAATTCGCTAGCAACGATAATCGGGATGGGGGCATCCTATCTGGTAGGAAGGTTAATATCTGCAGGTTTTGCTAAAAAACGAGTTATTATAATTGGTCTCATTATCTACTTTGTATTACCTACCTTAACGTTTGTTTTTGCTAATGATCCTTTCATCGTGTTAGCCTTATATAGCATTCCTGCTTATAGTACGTTTTTTGTCGTTGTACCAGTTGTTATATCGGAAAATACGAATACAGGAACAAGAGGATTAGCTATGGGGTTATATTCGGCTGTAACATATAGTGGCCAAGCATTAGGAACATTAATTGGGGCTTATATGGCAGATTTCTCGGGAATTATTAGATTTAATTTTCTCCTTGCTGGTAGTATTTCACTATTCGGGATCTTACTTGGCATACTGTTCTACAAAGAGAATTTATCTAAGAATTCCTCATTAGCATAAATAAGAAGTAGATATGAGGAATAAAAGAGAGTTAGGTACTTTCGTCAGCTTTAGTATGATCAATGTGAAGAACATTAGTCTCGACCTCATCTAGCGCTTCGTCACCAGGGAAAAGAAGACGAGCTTCAGCTAAAAGATTTCTTGCCTCACGAATCAATTTTGCTTTTGCACTTGCCTCAATCCACGCAAGCCAATCAATTTTTTCCATGTGTAAGGGGTACAATACCGAAAATTGTTTGTAAAGATTTTCTGCTTTTGCATAATAAGCTGCATCTTCTTTACTCCCAAGTTTGAAATATCCTTTAGCAAGATTCCTTATGACAGAGATATGTTGAGGGGGACTACTTCGAGTTTCTGCAGTATTTAATCTCTCTTCAAGACGTGTGATCTTTTCTTTCAAACTTAATTGAGGGCGCTCTCTAGATAGAGTGCGAGTTTCTCCAATTTTATCTCGTTCTTCCCTACTAGCGTCCATTCCTTTTTGAAGATCAAGTTTTGAATCACTACGGACGGTTTTTACCTTCGATTTACGTCGACGAAGAAAACTCATATTTTTCCTTCCAGAATTTACAGAAATGTCTATTATTCGAGAATACTGTGTGAATCTAAATTTTTAGTATTTTAGTATTTTGATTTTTCATACAGGTTAAACGATATTTGAGAGTTATTCTTTTCCAATATAGAGATTAATGGGAGCCCGATATTTTCCTAATATCTATAAAAAATGCTTCAATCGTTAATTTGCTACTCAATCACTCTAAGAGCTGACGGAAGATCCATTTTAGCTAATTTTCGAATCGAAAGAAGAGGAGTTAATGCGACAAGGACTACCCCGATAAAGAAAATAATCGCAATACTATCAGGAAAGAGAAATCCAGTAAGATTTACTTCTGGCATTGAAGTTCGAATTTGAATTTGGAAAATCTCCATTATAATCAATCCTAGAGGGTAAAAACCAAATAAAGTTCCGAATACACCAATAATAATACTCTCTACCATCATCATCCAGATTGATGTCCTAATTGGTGTTCCAAAAGCACCCATTGTAGCAAATTCGCGTAGTCGTTCATCAAAATTGATAGTTGCAGTATTAAATGCCATCAAAAGAGCGAGTGCCATGACTGCATATTGAATTACGGTCAAAATTGATGTAAATAATGCAATCAATTCTTCGTAGGTTTCCACTAGTCTGATTATTGTTTGCACTCCACTATAACCAGGAATTTCGAACAAATCTTCTTGTATTGATTCAATTGTTACACCTGGTTTAGGGAGTAAGATCAGGGAGTTGATAAGTCCTGTGCAATTCAATATATTATCATCCATAATATCCATGAATGCCCAAAATCGTACTTGACTTCCATAGACCCCTATTATTTCTACCGTAGTATTTATCATTGAATACTGATATGATGTTTCACGGAATAAATGTTCCAGAGTGAGGGTATCACCTACAGCAACATCTAGTTCTTCTGCGGTTTTCTTGGATAATATAATTCCAGGTTGGGATGACGTTGTTTCTACATCCCCTTCACTAAGTTCTGGAGTCCAAATCTCATTTTTGAGGTCAAAGAAGTGGATACTCAGTGTAAATGAGTCCTTAGCTCCAATGATTGTGCCAGGGATTTCAATGGCGGGAATGGTTTTTTCTACCTTAGTATTCTGGGTTATATTTGTAACTGTCTCGGTTGAAATATTATAAAAATCGTTTAACCCAACATGCAATCGATTTGGTGAATTTCCCTCCATAATAGCTTGTTCACGGTCAAGAAGATACGTACCACCATCAAGGAGGGAAAGAATTGCAATAAGAACTGAGAGGGAGAGGGCAACTCCCATTATTGTTGAAAAAGTCCGTCGAGGATTGCGAGCAAAATTTCGGAATGGAAGTTGAAAAAAAATGGACCCAGGGAAACGAATTCGTTCGAGTAACGGAGCCGCTCCTTTACCTGTTGAAAGTGTATAACCCGTTTGTATTGCTTGAATAGGGCGTACCCTTGTTGCTCTCCAAATGGGAATAATTGTCGCAGAAAATGGAATCAGTATCCCGAGAATCGCTCCCTGCATAAATAAATCAACCACTAACCATTCTTTCCATACTGGGAAAGGAATTACTTCCGCTAATACTGAACCAAGTCGATCACCCAGGAACTGAGAAAGAACTAATCCAAAGAAAACACCCCCAAGAGCGATTTCAAAAGAAAAGATCAAATATCGAATAGCCAATTGATAAGGAGGAACACCAAGGGCCATGTTAATTCCAATTTGACGCCTATGAGAATTTATAACCCTTGAAACAAGATTAAACGTACCAAAAGCAGCTGCTAAAAGAATTAGAAAAGAGATTATGAAATACATCTGCTGATCAGTTGGGATATCTTCTTTCTGGATTCGATATGCTGGATATTCGTCTTTTTCAGTAAATTTAACATCGACTGTAGGAAAATCACCCTCAAACGCTTCTGAGATTTCTGTTTTAATGATATTGAGATCTGCTTCTGGCGACATAAGGAATATGGCTTCATTAACATGACCCAAGGGTAACCCAACTTGTTGGTACAAGATGCTTTGAGCTGTTTCCATTGGTACAAATAATGCACAAAAAACCGCCTCAGCTTTGACGGCATTTCCTTCTATTACCATGAAATATTCGGGACTGAGACCACTACCAATAAAAGAAAGATTCATCCCTCCTGGTACGATAATATTTTGGTTTTTAGGTTGGAGATTATAATATTGAACAAAGTTATACTCAATAATACATACTGAGGCATTAGTTTCAGAGGAGTCGATATTTCTTCCATCAACTACTTCTATTCCATTTACCTTTAGATTTTCTGACCCTGAAGTAACATTTATTCCAATAATCCTACCATTCACTAGGATCGTTTTATTTTCAGTTGAAGCATTGACGGAAATCGGAAAGACTACTCTTAGCTCCATGGCCTCTATCCAATTAGCATTAGGTAAACTATTCAAAGTCGATCTAAGTCGAGTTTGATTAACCCAACTTCCAAATGCTAATTCCATTTTAAGATCGAACATATGCAGTTTTTCATTACTTTGGTCAAATGCGTATTGTCTCCAAGGAGTTGTACTACTTAAACCCACATAAGCTCCTGTTCCCAACCCAATGATCAATGATAAGGCAATTACTTGAAATTTTCGTTCACGTAAATCTCGGATTGACCAACGCACTAAGAATTTCAGCTGTGCCATTTTATCACCATTCCAAATTATCAATACTTACTGTACCATCTTTTGGGGGTCCATCAGCGGCTATTTGTCCAGATTGAAGTTCAATTACACGATGAGCTAGTCTTGATATCTCACGATTATGCGTTACTAAAAGAACTGTTTTCTTCTTCTGCTTCTGCTCAACAAGAAGTGACAGAATTTGTCTACCGGTTTTGAAATCTAATTCTCCCGTTGGTTCATCAGCCAATATAATGGGGGCATCTTTGACCAATGCACGAGCAATTGCAACTCGTTGTTGTTCTCCACCAGAAAGTTGATGAGGAAAATGACGAATACGTTCCCCCAAACCTACTGTTTGTAACGATTTAATTGCTTTCTGTTTACTTCGTTTTAATTTGGCAAGATCAGCGACGTACTGAACATTTTCTAAAGCTGATAATGTAGGAAAAAGGTTGAAGGTCTGAAAAATGAAACCAATTGTTTCACGTCTATAGGTGAATTGTTTTTGTCTTTTCATCTGTGTTATTTCTTTACTTCCAATTGTAATCATACCATTAGTCGCATTTTCGAGGGCACCTACAAGATTCAATAGTGTAGTTTTCCCCGATCCAGATGGTCCTAAGAATACAACAATTTCTCCGTGATCAATCTCAAGGGAAAGGTTTTCAAGAGCTTTGATCTTAGAATTACCCATTACATAATATTTTGAGACGTTCTGTAACCTTATATCGTAATTCATGATAATTTCCTTTTCAATCGCTCATTTTTCCAAACGTTTTAACCTTACCCTGAAATTTAATAAATATAGGTTCCACAAAAACTAGTCCATATACCAAAAGTTAAACATATTTTCAAGAAAACTCAACAGAAAATGATACCAACACCCTTTTGAATATTGAATTAAATAAAATTGTCTTATTCAATAGTTTCAGCCATGAAATAAGGAAGATTTACTAGTAAAATGATTAATATTAAAATTGTCGCAATAGGAGGAGATTTATTGGCCCAGAGGTGGTTTCGGAAGGAATCAAGATCTTAAATTGTGTCAACGATTTATTCGATTTAAATATTGAAATAACTGAAATTGAAGGAGGAGGTAGTTACTATCTACAACATGGTCAAGAATGGCCAGATGGTTCGTTTGAGATATGTAATGAAGCTGATGCGATATTCTTAGGTGCAATAGGTCATCCGAAGGCTCGACTTCCTGATAATAATATAGCTGGGGCAAATATAGTTTTAGGACTGCGGCTTGGACTAGATTTATATGCAAATATCAGACCTACAAAATTATATGCAGGTGTAAAGCATAAAGTATCTAGTAAATTTACCGAAGTTTGGGAACCATCCAATATAAACTTTACAATAATCAGGGAAAATACTGAAGGATTGTACTCCTCTCCATTCGGAAAACAGCCAATAAATGAGAATGATGATGAGGTAATAGATACTCGTTCTATTACGAAACAAAATTCTCAAAGAATTATTCGTCTAGCTTTTCAATATTCCGAAGAGAAAAAATCAGTTGCTCCCATTGATGGAAAAAAACGAGTCACAGCAATTCATAAAAATAATATCCTCAGAGGGTGCCAGCTCTTCACACGAGAATTTTATTCTATTGCCTCAGAGTATTCAAATATTGAATCAAACGACATTTTGGTCGATGCTTTTACTCAAGACGTACTTAGATCACCAGAAAAATATTCAGTATGTGTCACCACAAATATGTTTGGGGATATATTAACTGATCTCTCAAGTGTGCTTGCTGGTGGAATGGGAATGGCGCCTTCTGGACAAATTAATGGTTGGTCGCCCGATTCACAAGGATTGTTTGAATCAATTCATGGAAGTGGTTCAGATATCGCGGGAAAACACCTTGCAAATCCAATAGCAGCAATACTCGCTGCTTCAATGATGTTAGAGTGGTTAAGTCGAAAAAAGGGGTTACCAAAGTTCAGCCAAGCTTCGATTAAAATTGAAAAAGCTGTTCAAGAACTACTGCTAGAGAGAAAATACTTACCAATAGACCTAGGAGGGACAGCTAAAACAGAATTAATAGGAACGAGACTTAGTGATATATTAAATACTGGTTTTTGAGAGTTCAAGCGAGAAATTCGTCAATGGATGGATTTCCCTCAAATATATCTCCAGGATCTTGATATTGAGAGAGTACCGTTGATTTACCTTTGTTTAATATTTCTTCTACAACTTCCAAAACTGTTTCGTCTGAAATTAAAGCTCTAAGCTCTTTTTTTGTTATCGAGGAGACAGATTGTGATGATTGTTCAATAACCCGAGCAGTTTTTGAAAAATTAGCTATTTTCTGCCACTTTTGTTCACTTACATATTGGAAATAATACGCCAAGTTGAATAGAATAGTACTAATTACATAATTAATCTTAATAGCCCACGGTGACAGATATCGCGGAATTCTATCCGGAATACCATACCTACGACAGAATTCATGCACAATTTTGGCTCCATTACGGGAAAATTTTGAATTTCTTATTGGAATGCCATACTTGTTATTATTTGAATATAGGTGTTCATAATGGGGTGAAAACTCTGGATAATTATTTCGGATTGTGGTAAACATCTCGTCTTTATTCCTTCCTGGTTTTAAGGTTAGACCTGCTGGAAGGATAAAATTTGCCCCAATATCTTTCCCCTTTGTCACAATATTTCTTAAATTCTCCTCTGTATCCCCAAGTCCAGGAAGAATAGGCATAAGCATAATTCCTCCAGGAATATCT
>DXJL01000131.1 GCA_019057635.1 Candidatus Heimdallarchaeota archaeon | reverse complement strand
GGTTTGAACCAATGACTGACCACGATCCCACTCTGTTCCCCCAAAGGTTGTATTCCATTGGACTTCCTGCATTGGAATCGTCTGGACAAGTGTGTGTGTTGACATGTTCATACTAGAACAAGAAGCCTGAGAGTTAATTTCAAACTGATATCCTTGCGATGACAAAACTAGCATCATAGGTATTATTAAAAAGAATAGCACAATACTTAAATTTCTCTCCATAAATTCTTTCCTCTATAGCAAACTTAACTTGACAATAATATCTTTTTTTAGAAAAATTCTCCTATTTAAGAGTATTTCCAAAACTAATCCAACGTCAAACGAAATTTTTCTAAGCTGGATAACGCAGTTTCCCGACATAACTCGAAAAATGATATATAAATGAAAAATAAAGAAAATCTCGTATGAAAGAGTTATTTTACGATGCTTTTTTTATTGGTAAGTATAATATTATGTCTTCAGAAGTCTTCTAGTAGACATGAGAAGACATTTAATATTCTAAGAAACAGGGTTCTCATGACTTAGAAAAACAAAAACGTTTGGCATATTGCTAAGAAATGATTGAAATGACAGTTGATGATTATTATGAGCTACCTTTAACGGTAACAAAAGCCATGAGATTGAACATACCTAAAGCTATGGCTGAAGCGTTTGATATTAAAGCTGGTGACGTTCTTTTGGTCTTAATTCCCAAAGATAGGGAATTATTCAAACATCGAGAACACCCAAATTAATCGAAAATATTTAGAAATTGAAATGAATAAGAGGATTAGAATTTATTCATTTCAAAGTACGTAAATTACTGATAAAAAGGAAAATTAGCCTTTTTATTACCAACAAAGAAGTGACCAACCATATCGATAACATGGGATCATAGGTCGTCCTATTTATCAAAAAATTGCAATGTAAAAATCATTACTAGGTGAAATATAAGTGGATTCATTAATAGAGTTACTAATACTACTCATTTTCGCGTCAACCCTATTATTAATTATTTTTGAACGGGTTCACAAAACATTAGCAGCAATGATGGGTGCAGGATTTGCTCTACTAATCGCAATAATTCCTGGAAAAGATGGAACCCCTCTAATACCTGATGTAGAACATCTTCTTGAGCTCTTGGAAGTTGACCTTCTTCTAGTAATTATTGGTATTACTCTTATGGTTGGAGTAGCCAGAACAACGGGATTATTTGAATACATAGCTATTGTTGTTTTGAAAAAAAGTGGTGATAACCAATATAAACTGCTATTTGCCTTATGTGTCTTGACGGTAATCTTTTCTGCATTGTTAGATGCATATATGGCAATATTATTAATTGGATCAATCACAATAGTTGGATGTGAGGCACTAAATATAAATCCAAAACCCTTTATCTTAGCTGAAGCAATTTTTGCCAACTTGGGGGGTACAATGACAAGAATTGCTTCCCCTCCGAACTTAATTCTTGGGGGTCATTTTGATATCGGTTTCGTTGAATTTTTTATTTTAACAGCCCCTTATGTGTTCATTACTGGAATTGTAACATATATATTTTGGGCCTTCTTATTTAGAAAAGATTTTTCAAAAAAAATATCTCGGATAAAATATGCAGAAATTCTATTAATTGATGAAAGAACCGTTGTAAGCAATCAGAAAGATTTTGCTGTTGCGGTAATTGTTCTTATTCTGACAATACTAAGTTTTGCAATCGTATCATTCTTACCTTTTAGGGTTGAATTGGGATATATTGCCATCGCAGGTGGTTTTATAATGCTGGGACTCATTGGTGAAAACGTGGAGAAATCATTAGAAAAAGTAGAATGGACTTTAGTATTTTTTATGATTGGACTCCTCACAATTGTGGGTGTTGCTGAGAAAGTTGGTATCTTGGAAATTCTGGCTGCACCGATTGAGTTCTTCTGTGAAATAGATCTTCTAGGAGGAATTATCGCTCTGCAATGGATAAATGCTGTAGCATCAGCATTATTAGACAACATTCCTGTGGCTTCTGTAATGACATCAGTTTTAGATACATTATTAGAGGATTATCCAGCTCTTAAGTTTAATCCACTTTTAGTGTCTGTCGTTATTGGGACGAATCTAGGTGGAAATATCACACAGATCGGATCAGCTTCTACTGTTCAATCAGTATCCATATTAAATCGTCTAGATAATCCAAAATTTAGAGTTACTTTCTTGGAGTTCTTGAAATATGGAGGAATTACAGCTGTTTTGCAATTACTCATTGGAAGCTTTTATATCATTGGTTTATGGGTATTTTCAATTTAAAGGATCAAAAGAGGAATAAAAATGAGTAGTTTTGAAAAATCAACCAATAAATTATCGGATATTTTTGGTAAAGCGAAGATTTCTGACCAAGTGGATATCAAGAATATTCTACTAGTCCTTGATGAGACTGAAGATCGAGAAGATTTTATTTTTAATTTAGTTGAACAGTTGCATCAAAGGACGAATGCAAGCTTCATATTCCTTCTAGCTGTTCGAAGCTATCTTTCTCAAGCCAAAGAGGCAAATATTGATATTGAAACACTTCCCGAATTAATAACTAGAATTAAAAAAAGGTTCTCAGGGGAAAATGTTCTATTTGATGTTGCTCTTATTCCTGATGAGAAAGAAACACCTTTTAATCGGATGAGGGAACTTATTCTAAAAAGAAGAATAGATTTAATAGTAATTCCAGCCCCTTTCACCTTATTTGCTCCAGGAGAAGAACCAGAAATAGATAGCTTAGGAACAACAATAGATTAAGTTATAACAGAGTTTCTTTTCAAGAAAAGAATTCCAATTTATTTAGTATTAAAAGCCCAAAAGACACCTGTTAAAGATATCAAAGTGTTGATAAGGAGTACAATATTCAAGAATGACTTTCTTGGATGGTTAGTAACCATGATCGAAGATAACGCTCAATTAGATGTTTGTTATTCGAGTTTAGTAACAGAAAAAGAGCTGAATCGATTAGAGATTTATCTTAATATAATCAAGAATAAACTCGAAGAAGAGAATAGGAAGATAGTATTACAGATCAATCAAGGACCAATTTATCTGAAAGATTTTTGCTCTATTATTCAAAAAGAACCTGATTCTCTCATTGTTTTTCAAGCAATCAAGAAAATCGAAAATGATGCCAAGATAATAGCTTCTTCCATCTGTGCAGAAAAATCAAACGCATTAATTTTTCCCCCAACAGAATAAAAACTAATCTTGCGATGTTGAGAATTCGAAGTAGGATTGCATTCTACTATTATGATCATTTTTGTCCGATAAGATAAGTCATGGTCTCTTCAGCAACAGAGCCCAGAACCAATCAATTAAGGTATGGGAGAGGATGGCTGAGAACAAACCAGCTTTTCTAAAGGATAAACCATAAGCTATACCTGCAATGGTGGCAGTGATAACGTACGTCAAAAAATATTCACTTGTTGTATTGTTCCAATGGGTGAGTCCAAAGAGGATAGAAACCAATACTAACACTACTCTCTGATAATTGACAAATTCCCCATGTTTACCCAGTTCCTTGAGAATTACAGCCCTAAAAACCATCTCTTCCTGCAAGCCTATTGTAAGAGCGATGCCAACAAAACTTATCATAATATTGAACAGATCAAATTCTTGAGGATTCCAGATGAGAAAGCTAGTGAGGAGATCTAATGGGATAATGATGACCGATGCCATGACGGTGACCTTATTTGCTACAATCGATGCGTACATTGATGGGAGAAGTCCCCTATCCATATCATTTTGTTTGTCATGAATTCCTTCCCCGATACCATAGGTTACAAATCCTATACAAGCCATCCAGAGTGAATTCATTATATATCCCAGATCCTCAAAAGCATCAAAAATACCTCCTGTGTAGCGATGATCAAAACCAATCCACAATAATATTATCCCCAAGACGTACAGGATTGTTTTATACCTAGCATCGCTGATAATTTTGGGAAATAGAAGAACGATGCATGGTAGAAGATACCAGATCAGGATTCTATCAAGATTTAAGATCCCTCCTGTGAAAACGAGCAAAAAAAACACTGGAACAAATACAGTGTAGATGGGAGCCAACCATGCGTATTTCATGTCTATTCTTAGCTGTAAGAAGGAATTTCCAATAATAATTATAGGAAAGAGAAAAAGATAACTGAAAAGAATAACCGAAAGATTAAGTATTGTTTTAACTATTATAGGTATGTTAACCTCTTTATTTGAATTTGTTGGTGAAGATATGTATATAATTTCGATTTTTTGTACAATCGTTGGAATACCATTAGGTATTACACTATACTTAATAAGAAAAGAAACAAAGAGGTCTTTGTTTTCATAATTCAGAACTGCTCTAGCTATTACTTTTATGTCGTATCTTCAGTGAATTGAGATTATTCTTCTAGCAAAAATTTGATTTTAGAAGTTGATTGAATTTATCAGAATGTGCTACATTTTAGGATATATCCAACGTTTAGTCTGAGAAATGATTTAATTACACTCTAAATAACACTTAGCTCTTGATAAACGACATTGAAGGAATTTATTGGTTAAAATTTTAATATTATTTTTCAATGAGAATCTTTCCGTTTTGTCTAGCTTTACTGGATGACAAGAGTTATTTTAAGACGTTTGACAAAACAAATACAGTTAATACAAAACAAGATAGAAGTAGATACTAGAACCACCGTCTAACATGCCTTTTATATTCCAGATAGTTTTCTCCAAATGTTTCTTCCAGTTTCTTTTCTTCCCATCGAATAAGAAATCGATGGAATATAATGAAAAAGATTGGAGGTAAAATAAAAAGTATCAGACTACCCAATAGTGTCGCTAGACCGAAAGCCATCATGATTACTGATAAATAGACTGGATTCCTGCTAAATTGGAATGGACCGTTAAGAACAAGAGCCGATGGTGTATGAAACGGTTCCCGTTCCTCAAGGCTGATTTTCTGTAAAAGCGTATAATTCGCCCAGATAATCAATACAAATCCCAAAACAAGTATTAATAGACCAATAAGATTGTAGGGAAATATTATTAAAGGATTCTCTGGAAAAATGATCTCCAAAAGGACTTCCTCGACTATAGGTATCTTGATTATTGCTACGAGTATTATACTTAAGATTATAGACTCTACAAGCATGATTATGAATGTTTCAATATTTGATCTGGCCTTTACTTTTTCACCGTCAGTGTTGTCCATTTCACCAACTCGAATTAAGGGTAACTAGAATAAAAAAGGTTTAAGGCTTCTGATAGAGGTAAGTTTTTTAGAAAATAGTTCTACTTTGTAAAATTCCTCCGAGTAGAATATACCATTGTGAATTATAACCAAGGATAGCTTCCCATAAAAAGGTTTTTTTAGGAACGAATTTTATTGATATTGAAGGTATAATTATTCATAAGTTTTCAGGCACAAACTACTGATAGTTAAGGGAGGGTATTGGAATGACTTTCAGATAGCTCTTACCATTAGAGGTACATTGAAAAACAGATGAGAATCTCCATAAAATAACTGCTATTTATTACCTATGAGTGATCTGAATGGAGAATGTTAAATATAAATTCTACGAGTCTGGATTGGGATTTGAAAGGATTCAAGCTGATCTCTTTAATAGCAATACAGGAAGCAAAGTTAGTGCCGTAGATATCGAACAGAAAATTATCAGGGATAAAAAAGACCCCCGCTTATTACGCTACGCTTTTTCCAAAGAAGATAAACCCCTTGCGTATATTCAGGCATCGCAAGTTTCAAGTACAGTTTTTTATCTTGGCTACCCTTGGTGTACAGCTGATTGTCCTCCAGATGTTCAGAATAAACTCTTCTCAGATATGTTGGTCTATTTAAAATCGAAAAACCCAAATGAAATCCAATATTGGATTAATGCTCAATGGTCCCAAGTCCAGGAATTTTTCACAAAGAGAGGATTTACTCTTAAAGTAAAAGGTTTAGATTACAGTTTTGATATAGAAAAACTTAGTACTCAAAAATTAGATGAAAAAATGAATTATAAATCGCGTTTAGCTACAATATCAGACATGGATTCATTAATAGAGCTTGGTAGAGTCGATAAAGAGCTTCAAGAAGCAGGACTAACTGAAGAATTTTTCCAAGATTACTTTAAAAATAAAGTTTTGAAAGATGGCCATTGTGTTATTATTTCACAAGAATCCCAAGATGTTTGTGCCAGTGCTCCTCTTTTAGATCAGCCTGCAAGTGATAAACCAACGCTTGTACTACGCTTTACTGCAACACGACCAGGATTTGAAGATTCATGGCCTCTCTTACTTACCGAAATTGCAAATGAATGTAAAATGGCTGGTTGGACAAGGTACCCTTTGCATTTTAATACAGAAGAAGGTAGTGAAATTGCTAAAACTCTTGTTCAATTTGAACCAAAAATTACTGATAATTATTCACTTTTCACATTGGAATTAGCGAAATAGAAGTCTGAACACTCAGTAAGTAAGCCAGAGATATTATTTTACTATGTTAAATTAACACTTGAGAGTGGAATATTTGCTATTCTTAGTTACAAATGATGATGGCATAGAAGCTGTAGGATTAAAAGAACTAGTTAAAGAAATGAGTTCTTTAGGAGACATCGTTGTCGTTGCTCCTTCCACACAACAATCAGGAAAAGGAAAATCAGTAACATATACTCAGCCAGTAAGAGTTCAGGCGAAAGAGAATTTTCTCACTAATATGAACATACAAGCTTATTCTGTTAATGGTACTCCAGCGGATAGCGTAATCATTGGTCAGAAAATATGTATGCAGAAGTATAATAAAATTCCAGATTTCATCCTTTGTGGCATAAATCATGGTGATAATACCTCAATTCATGCTATTTTCACATCAGGTACCTGTGCAGCTGCATTAGAAGGAGGTATCTTGGGAATTACATCACTTGCGTTTTCCTTAGAACTACCTGAGAATGAACTTTTCGAGAAAACTCAGGATTCTTCTTCTAGATTTAACATCGCAGCGAGACGAGCCAAGGAAATTGTTTCACACGTTCTATCGAATCCTTTTCCAAACTCAGTGAAAATTCTCAATATTAATTTCCCCAATAGCGTTGATCTAGCAACAAAGATAAAAGTTGTTCAACTCTGTCCTGTAAAGTACATTGATGAAGTAATTGAGACTTTAGATCCACGGAATATTCCTGTTTACTGGCTTTGGGGTCAGGTGCAAAGCAATTTACCGATTGATACCGATAGTTACGTTTTACTGGAGGAGAAACTTATTACAATTTCCCCAATTTCCTTGAATTTAGGAAGCTATCACTTGGAAGAAATGAAAGATTACTTTTCACAGTATGTACTAAGAGAATAACGGTATTTTTTATTCCAACGGAATTTTTGGAATAGCACTAGTCTGTTTTTGATAGGTCAACAATATATGTCCAAGAGAATCAAATGCTTTCAAGATATTATCACCTGTTTGGGCAGAAGTTGTGTAAAAAGGAATATGTAATTCGTTATTCTCATATTCATCGTAGTATTCTTCCTCAACATCTTGGATGAAATTGTCAACAGGGTCAAGATAGGAGAAATGAGAACCATCCAAATCAGATTTATTTCCAAGTATAAGTAGGGGAACTTTTCGTTGAGAATGGCTGAAGATTTCTTCTTTCCATTTAGTAAGGGAGTGAAGTGATGTTTCGCGGGTCAGGTCAAAAACAAGAACACCTGCACGAGCACCACTAAAATACAAGTTCCTAACAACATCAAATCGAGTTTGGCCTGCCATATCCCAAAGCTGTAGGTGAAGATTTTTGCCATTATGCTGAAGCTGAAATGTTGAAATATCTGTTCCTATAGTAAGTAGATAATTCGGTGTAAACGCCTTACCCAGTAAATGTTGAATAATTGCCGTTTTACCAACCCCTCCATCACCAAGCACACAAACCTTGAAATTAAAGCGGAATATTCCCTCAGCGAAATCCATTTTTGCTCGTGACATAATTTGGTCTTCCTATGGTGTGCTTTTCCCTTTTCAGATAATTAGGTCAACTTTCTAGAGGTAATTATTTAGATTCTTCACAGTTTAACGGAATAGTTGATTATCAGAGGGGTTCCCTCTCTGTAGCACTAAGATAACACTTCTATTATATTTTTCTAATTTAGCTTAGAAATGGCTGTAATTTATTACAATAAAGATAAAAAACCCATGAAATTCGCCTTAGCTGCAGTCAATTCTGAAAAAAATTGACTTGAAAAATACCGATAAACCATTAGAGATGGAAGATGTGACTGAAGCCATTATAGATATTGGTTATGATTGCCAAGTATCAAAAAATAGCTTAATTGTTAAAAATCCCGACCATGATTGGTTTAGGATATTCTTACGAAGATATTATGTGCATACGAAAGATTTTCAGTATCTTTTCGGATCCACTCAAGCTGGTCGACGACCCGATCGGGCGTACTATATGGTACCAGAGGGACATCGTCTAGGACAAGGACAGAAGGCCTTTGATCGTGAGAGAGGGAAGAAATTATTTGAGGTAGTTCTCCGTTATCTTAGAGAGGAAAACGTACCTGTTGTTGTGCAAGATGGAATTCAGGGGGAACACGGTTATGAAGTTGGTCTTCGCGTAACAATTAGTGCAAAAAACCCTCATTCGGCCTATATTGGGTGGTTTGGCAAGTTAATGGTTTTTCCTCCAAAGGAAGACCAACAAATTGACTGCTGGAACTTCATTATTCAAGAAACTTTACCTTTACGGTATGTGAATGAAATACGAAAATTTTGGCCAAACTTCGATCCGAATGAGCCAATCACATTATACGATTTCACTGAAACGGACCAGAATAAACGGCGTGTCGTCAGTTTACGTGTTGATTATTTTGGGGGAGCATATAAAAAACCTAATCTCACAATGGTTTGGAATAAAGCCGAGTCTGATGGATTTATTTCTTATCATGCGGGAATGACTTCAGATAGGGTCCTCAAGGGATTATCTGGTACAGGAAAAACCACTTTGACGGTAGGTCCTGAACTAGAACAAGATGATGCATGTATCGGAAAGATTATACGTAACCCAGAGACGAATAAGATTGAAAAAGTTCAACTAATTGGCTTGGAAGCAGGTTCTTTCGCAAAATCTCAGAATTTAGGGCCATTATGTCCTGAATGGCCTGGTCTTATGAAATCTTTAGAAGTGGACGAGGAAGGCGAACATCCTGTCGTATTAGCAATGAATATTGACTGTGAAAACGTCAGTTACAAATTGAAGAAAATAAACGGTTATACGGTCAAAATTCCTGAAGTGAAGGAAGGTAAACATGCAGGTTCGTTACTTTGCACACGATATCATAGTTCTGGAACAACTAACGGCCGTTTCATCTTTTTATTTTCAGAATTGAACCCTGATTGGGGAAAAAGTACAGAACTCCGTTATCTGAAAACTGTTGTTCTTTCGATGAAGCGGTTCGATTATATGCATCCCATGTTTCGTGTAGTAGATCCAGTAGTGGCTGTTGCTTTAGATAGTGCAGTCGAATCAATAATTACTTCCGCAGTGGCAGCTAAAAAGGCTGGAACGAGAGTGCGCTCTTATGCTGCAACAGATTTTATGGCTCGTGAACATTGTCACCAAGCTTTGCTGAAGTGGGAAGTGTACAAAGATATGGGCCTTGAAAAAGATGGAAAACTTGCGTTCATTGTTATTAATACGGGCGCCATCGGTGAACACGATCTTAATGGTAATCAAATTCGATTGACCGATGAAAATGGTGAGTTTTTACCAAAGATTGACAGAAATACGGGTAAAATTCTTAGGAATGAACTTGGGGAAATTGTTTTTCAAGGACAAGGAAAGAAAGTTAGGGTTCCGCATTCTAAACAATTATTAGACTTAGCAGAACATCGTAAAATAGAAAAATGGATACCCCATCCAGTTTTTGGAGAAAGAATTCTCCTCCCAGACCCGAAAGAACTTGAGAATAAATGGGAAATGAAACGCTTTGGAAGGATGTTCAATCGTCTCCGCTATTATAGTGAAAAGGAATATCTAGCATTTGTCAAAAGAGATATAAAAGAGCGAGGTAATTTCTTGAAGAAACTGTTCAAGGGACAAACCTGTGAAAAGGAACTGGAAGAAGTAATTTATGTTTGGGATAATATGCAAATTCCAGAACCAAAGGCAATTGAAGAATTCTATCGTAACTATTATTGGGATTACTGAGGGTAATTATGTTCCTCATTCGACATTATCTCTGCCAGGCAGATTTATTTACAACTACGATTGGAATAGACTCTGTACCATCGAATTCCTTACTAGAAACCTTATAATCTTCTGAAAAATGATCACTGTATGTCCTAGGACTCAGATCTGAACTATCACCAAATTTGGCGAAATACAAAATTGCATCCTGTACAAAAGGAGATTTTCTTTTTTCATCAACTAGAGAGAGGATTTGCTCAACTTCACTCGATATTCGAATAGAGAGTCGGCGCGATTCACCGTTCTGAAAGACTTACCCAATTAGGACAGTTAGGAATAATTAAAGATAATCATCGCCAACAGTCCTTGGAGCTGTTCTTCCTGATTCAACGACGCGTGCCTGCTCTGATGCAGGTCTTACCACCTCTCCACAGGCGTTTAGGGTCTCCGCGGAACTCTCGGCGACCGAAAAGAGTAGGAATTGATAGATAGTATAATAATTGGCTACATTGAGCGCAGCATTCTGATCACGGTCTAATACCAACCCGCATAACGGGCAATGAAAGATCCGATCAGCTAACGTCAGATCCCGACGGTAATACAAGCAATTCGAGCATAATTTCGAGGAAGGAAACCAGCGATTGATTTCAATCACAGTGGAACCATATAAAGGCGCCTTATATTTTAGGAAACGCTGAAATGTCCCATGTGAAAGATCGGCCCAATATTTACTAAGTTTTTTGTTTTGCATTAATCCTTTGACATGTAAATCCTCGGTAACTATCACGCTGTGGTTTTTAGCCAGATAAGTTGAGGTTTGATGCAAAAAATCATGCCGTTGGTTGGCAATTCGACGATAGAATTGCGCTAACCGGAGGACAGACTTCCGTTTATTATTTGAGCCGTTCTCTTTCCGCGAATGAGCTTTCGCTAATCGACGCTGTTTCCGAGCTTGCCGGAGGAGGAATTTTGGGCGAGCGATAGGTATTCCCGAAGATAACGCCGCAAAGACGGATAATCCTTTATCCAGGGCAATAATTGGTCCATCATTTGGGTTACAATCAGGTTGTTCCTCTTTCACGGTAAGAGCAACATACCAGCGATCCGCAGTCCGAGAGACCGTGGCACTCAGTATCCGTGCCGACACAGCTAAATTTGGCTTTTCATTTATCCGTAATTTCCCCAGACGAGGCAATTGGACCTGTTTTATCTCTGGAAAAAGATGAACCACTCCAGTCAATCGAAAGCTGTCTTTACACTTGCCTTTTTTCTTGAACCGGGGCAAGCCGACATAGCGGGTGGTTTGCTTCCGTTTTCTGTGTTGATGATTGGTAAAGAAATTCTGATAGCCCCGATCTAAGTCGCGGAGGGCCTCTTGCGGGACACATTTCGAAACCTCATACATCCAGGGAAAATCAGTGTGTTTCAAGCGGTTTAATTCTTTATGTTGTTTTATGGCATCGGTATAACGAGCAGCACCTGTTTGGGTTTGATAACGCGATTTCCGCGCAGCTAATCCCCAGTTCCAGGCAAATCGCGATATGCCCGCATATTTAGCTAGTAGCGTCCGTTCCTTGTTATTTACTTTTAATTCGTACTTGTACCCTCGTGTACGGAGCATCCCTGACCATCCTTACTAGTACTAGCTATCAATATATAGTAATACTGATTGAGTAGGAGCTTTTCTGCTTATAAACCTATTAAGCCCCGTGATCCACAGCAAATTTGCTTATTTTCCGTTATTCTAGTATCAAGAGATGAAATAGTTCACTGCTAGTGTTATAATCTCATGAGATCGATTCAATCATCTGTTATTTTTATGTCTTAATCGCTATCCCCTTTTCTTCCCTTCTCCTTCAGTAACTAGCTATCTGTTTCTCTCATCCCCTTGAAATCTTCTTTTCCTATGTGTCCATAAATGTCCCTATTTACCCCTAAAATAATCGATAGTTATCAACCCTTGGACAAGCTTTTTCGTGGAATCTTCATCACCATTTTTCATTATGTCAGACGAAAACAAATAATGTCTAACATTACACACAGTATTTTGTAGTTACATATTTTTTTTTCCATTTGACTAGGAATATGTCATACAATCTAGGAAAAAAACTTGTCAGTTTAGCTGAACTCCCACTTTAGGAAAGAATATGTTGTTCCTATAATACCGCTGCTCCTATATGTAAGTACGAAGCTGTATGCTTACTTAACCTTCAGATAAATTTCTCTCCTCTCTATATACTTTAAACTCTCCCCTGAAACTCATAATATGTTTGATAAAGATCACGATATACATCATTGTTTGCCATTAGTTCCTCATGAGTTCCATCTCCGATAATTTCGCCCTGATTGAATACGAGGATTCGATCCGCTGAAATTATTGTAGATAAACGATGCGCAACAACTATACTCGTTCGTCCAGCGAACAAATTATCAATACCATCTTGAATTAAGCTTTCCGTATACGCGTCAACGGAAGCAGTAGCCTCGTCAAGAATTAAGATTTTTGGATCCGCGACTAAAGCTCGGGCGAAACTAATCAATTGTCGTTGTCCTAGGGATACTTTAGCTCCTCTTTCACCTACCTCGGTTTGTAGTCCTTCAGGCAGAAATTCAACAAAATCAATAACGTGAGTTGACATAATCGCTGATTGAAGAGTTTCGGCGCTAATCTCTTTCTGGGAACCATATCTAATGTTTTCTTCAATCGAACCACTAAATAAAAAAGGATCCTGCAGCACAATACCCAAGGTACTGCGATAAGCATCGATATCATAGGCTTTAATCGAATAGCCATCTAGATATATATCACCAGCTTGAAATTCATAGAAACGTGCTAGCAATGATATGAAAGATGTTTTTCCTGACCCTGTATGACCGACTAATGCTATATTTTGACCTGCTGGGATTGTAACGTTTAAATGTGAAAACAGAGAAGGATCATCTTTTGAATATCCAAATGTAACATCCTTAAATTCGATATGTCCTTTTATATCTGCTCCAGGAATAATATTACCCCATTTCATTTCACTAGGAATTTCAATAAGGGAAAAAATACGTTCCGCAGCAGCACGACCAATCTGAAATTGAGCAATTTGTTGAGAAAAACTAATGAGAGGCTGAATTAGTAGTAGAGAGTAAATATAGAATAACCACAAATCACCAAGCGTAATTGATCCATCAATTACAAAACCACCCCCAGAGGTTACGATTAAGAAGTATATAAGAGTGGAAACAAATTCTAGAATGGGAAACATTGTGGAAAAGACCAATGAGCGATTAATATTAGCCCGTAGGTTTTCATTGTTCAGTTCAACGAATTCTTCAATGTTTTGAGCTTCCCGAGCAAAGCTTTTGGTTACCATAATTCCCGCAATACTTTCTTGAGTTGCTCCATTGACAGCGCCTACAGTACGCCTACAAAGACGATTGAATCGCATGAGCAAATAACCAAGACCAAGTGTAAATACAAAAATTATCGGGGCAATCATAAATAGAATGAGTGTTAATACAGAATGAATATAGAACAAGATTCCAATCATGCCAACAATTGTAATGAAATTTGCTGCAAGCTCCACAAAAATCAGCATAAAGTTACCTAGTTCCCAGGCATCATTTACAACGCGACTCATGATCCGTCCAGTTTTATTTTTGTCATAAAAAGAAAGATCATGGGCTTGTAACTGGATAAACATCTTTAAACGTAAAGTGGTTACAGTTTTTGCTATTATTGACCATTCTGAACGAATGATTAAATAAAGGCCTATCCATAACATCACCGTTCCTAGTAAATTGCCCCATCCAAGAGATTGGACAAAATTAAAATCTGGATCGGCCTTATTAAGCTCGTTAATTGCTTCTCGTAGAAATAACGGAACAATTATACTTGTTACGGTGTTTGTCATAAACAATGCTAGTATAAGAAGAAGTCTCCTCTTTTCTGTAACCGCAAATGCCCAAAGACGAACAAGGATCTCTTTAATAGAGTACTCTTGATCATAATCACTTTTTTGCGCGCTACTAAACGCCATATTAATTCCCTTCAATAACTAACGGAGGTAGTGTCATGTACCGTCTAAAAATTCGTCTATATGGCGCAAAACTTGTAATTAATTCTGCATGGGTTCCAACACGTACAATATTTCCCCTCTCCATGAAAATTATTTTGTTTGCAGTTTTTAGTGTCGCCAACCTATGTGTGATAATTATTGTTGTACGTCCTTCTTGGAGGTTCAAAATAGCTTTCTGGATACGTGCCTCTGTCGATGCATCAACAGCTGAGGTAGCATCATCCATAATTAATATTCTAGGGTCAGCTAAAAATCCACGGGCCATTGCAACTCGCTGACGTTGTCCTCCACTTAACGTAACCCCTCTCTCTCCCACAATTGTGTCATATCCTTCAGAAAATTCTTGTATAAAGTCATGAGCTTGAGCTGCTATAGCTGCGGCCATAATCTCCTCATTTGTAGCATTATCTTTTCCATAACTGATATTATTTCTTATGGAGGTCGAAAAAAGAAAAGTATCTTGCTCTATAACTCCAACAAGACAGCGTAATGTTTTAATATCCCAATCTTTCACATTAACGTTGTCTATCAGAACAGATCCCTTTGTTACATCATATAGCCGATATATCATTTTCCCCAAAGTAGTCTTTCCGCAACCTGTAGGGCCGATTATTGCTACAGTTTCTCCTGGCTTAATTGTTAACGCTATATTATACAATACTGATGGGCTATCTTCTTTGTATGAAAAAGATACGTTTTCAAATGTTACCTGGCCTTGAGGTTCCTTTTCAGGGATGTAATCTCCAGTTTCTATAACATTATCATGAATTACGACATTAAAGATTCGTGCTGCGCCAGCAAAGCCTAAAAGAGTCATGTCTAAGATCCAGCGAAGAAACATTGTTGGCATAGCAAGTATACTTGTAAGCCCTAGGAATGTTATTATTTCACCCATACCAACAGATTGTATGTAAACGGAATAACCAAAAATACTAACATTTGCGACTCCCAACAATGTGATATCCATTAGATATACGCCAGCAATAAATATGAATGCAGTAGTTATTCCCAGTACTAAACTAGGTATATAAAAAGCTGAAGTAACTCCTCGTACTTTCAGAATGTCTTCCAAATTTTCAAGAGTTGATGAAAACTTCTCAATTTCCTGTTCTTGAACAGAAAATGTCCTAACTACTCGAACTCCTGTCAAATTTTCCTGTAATTCTGCATTCATACGTGCCACACAGGCTTGTCTTTGCTTGGAGAGGGGATGTAATTTCTTTCCAAACCGAGCCAAGAAGAAAATATAAAGGGGCAATGTGAATAAAAACACCATTGAAAGTGTGGGTGACGCAATAAACATTGCTATCCAAGTAAAAAGCAGTGTAAAAACAGTAGTTACCGTTATTCGTACACCAGGTGAGATTGAGGCATTTATCTGGCGTGTGTCTCCAGTTGCCATTTGAATTAAATCTCCAGCTCGAGCAGTATCGTGAAAACTCATTGATTTTGTCTCGAGATTTTGATAAAATTCAATTCGAATCTGCATTTCGACATATTGGGCGATTATTTCATTCAGAGCTGCTGCTATGGAATTTGTTGCAAGTTTCATCAAACCAATTGCAATTACAAGAGTACCAGCACTCAAAATGAGACTGAGATCCCCAGAGGGTATAGTCTCGAAGACGTACCCCAGAATAAATGGAATTAAGGTCTGAAGGAAGATACCGATAACCGTAGTTACTGTTATAATTAGCATTTTCCAGCGGTGGTTGAGAACATGTCCTAAAAGCCACCATTTGTATCCGCGTGAGTACCAGCGTTGAGGAAGATAAAGCTGGTTACGGCTAGCGGAGTCATAAATCAATTTGTATGGCCTCAAAAACGAACTGGGGGGCTAAATGTAATAATATTAGGATTTTTATTTTTGTTGGTATGATAGATGTGTTGGTGTGGA
Source organism: Candidatus Heimdallarchaeota archaeon (assembly GCA_019057635.1). GTDB lineage: Archaea > Asgardarchaeota > Heimdallarchaeia > Hodarchaeales > Hodarchaeaceae > Hodarchaeum. Next base: position 10,206 of record DXJL01000131.1, on the reverse strand, counting down.
TTTCTTCTGATTTTCGAATTACTTTCGGAAAAAATGGGCAAGAATTTATTAATTCTCCTTCGGTTGATAATGTAATGCGATTTCCAGACCTAAAATGTTCTTGGTTGTATCCTGTTAATCATGAACGAAAATTATTTTCGGGACGAGTTTTTGAAATTCAATATGGACGTATTTTCGGTGTCATTTTAGCCATTTTCTGTTTAACCATACTCTTTTTCTTAGCATTTGGTGTGATAGAAGGATTTTTAACTCTTGTTTGCTTATCATTAACCATCATAATCTTTTTCCCAATATTTGTTACTCCCTGGGATCTTGTATTATCCAACAAACGTTTTTCTGCTAGGAAACGTTTTTGGAATATTGGATTCTTCTCTAAAACTCATTCTTTTAACTTAGAATATATTGAAACGATAACTATCACTCCACGTATTAAAATAGGGATCATTCTTACAGGTTTTTTTATTATTCAACAAGCCTTAATATTTCTCGAATTTGGCTTAACACAGAATCTTTCTTTGCCAATAGAAGTCGAGATTATCCTCTTTTTGCTTGAAATATTTGTGGGAGATATTAGTACGCCTTTTAATTCATTCCTTTTCGATCTTCTCAATCCTATTCTTGAGTTTTTACCATACTTGGGATTATCATTACTAATAATAGGAGGTTTAATCTTTCTATTTGGATTTCCACACCGATCTGAATTAGAAATACGAACAACTGGAGGTAGAATCTTTCGATTGAATGCAGGCATTCCACGGGAGCTACACACATTACTAGCTGGTGTTAGCAGAAAAAATAGGATCGCAAGCTCCCAAATAGATTGGTCATGGGATCTACCTCTCTTAGAAAATGAAACTGTGACTTTTGAAACTCAAGTAGGATTTATCGACAAGAAAACACAATTCTTAGGGATAATTGGACTTCTGTTCTTTCTTAATTCTTTAGAGAATTTCACTTTCATACTAAACTCATTCTCTTTTACAACTCTTGTTATTGGATTACTTAGACTAGTTGGGCTTCTGTTAGTTATAAATACCATACGATTTGCAAAAAGATATGTTCGTTTTGCTGTGACTAATTTACGATTAATAATTCAACAAGAGCGCAATTTAGTTTCTGGATTATGGGGTAAGCGAGTTTACACTTATTCTGAGTTACCCCTATCACTCTTACAAGGTTTTAGCGTCAGTAATTTTTCAGGTATATCGCTTCCAGGAACTCTTCTTATTGGAACTACTATCTTATTTGGTCTCTTGTCCACCTATGAGAGTAATGACATCGGTTGGTTATTTATTAGTTTCACATTAGCATTTGTTTTCTTTCTTTCATTCTTCCGTACATTCACTAATATATCATTTTTAGCCAGTTCAGGTACCAATTTGGCTTTTGGTTATCGCCTTCCTGCGATACTTTCGTGGTTTTCTCATCGTATCGAAGAGAAATCCATACGAGGATTTGTCCCCTACGAGATTTTATTTCCCAATCTCCTTAATGAGGATAATATTCTGGGATTATTCAATGCCTGTCGCCGAGTTGTCCCAGAGTCTGATAAAACTCATAGAGATATGAGTCATGTAATTAAATTTACCCATCTTCTTGATAGGGATGAAAAAATTGTTGAAACCTGGAGAAAATATGGGCCAAAGGCGTATCATCGACAATCAATATTGGTGGGTTTCTTACTAGCTTTTACTTTCATGATGATTTTACAGAATAACCTAATTCCACAGCTAAAGCCTATCTTCGTTATTCTTTCACTTATTTCTGTTACCATCCTTTCATTAAGTCAGTTGATCAATCGTTATAGATCCCTAATAATTGTTGAACGTGAATCAACAAGTGAACGTCGGTTACTATTTATTGACGAAATATTGCCTCGTCGTATTGCTCGAGCGATTGGTATATTACCCCAACGAACAATTACTGAAATTAAGAATGAAGCGATTTTGGGACTTAATTTTCGCATGCAAATCCCTGTTTCTACACATAGACTAATACTTCTTCTTCTGCAATTATTCATGTCGTTTGTTGCATTAAGAGAAATAGATACTATAATCCGTCATTCGACCATTGAATATCAGTTCTTACTTAATTTTGCTGAAATGTTGATAGCATTCGTTGTTATTATCATTATACCAAGATTTATCTCTGAATTATTCACCCTAATTCCCCGATATAGTCTGTCAATTCAAAGCCGCTTTTTCTCTTTGTTAATCCCATATATTAAAGGTGTCAATAAACTAAGTGAGGCATTATAATGATATTCCAAGACATTCGTCAAAAATTTCGATTAAGGATGTTGGCTTTACTCGTTGGGGTGTATAACTTGAACAATGAAGCGAGAAAATTGCTGATTCACGAAGAAAAGCTAGTATCGGCAACAGAAATCATCTATTTTTCTGAATCTCTTTATTTAGCGGCCTTTATTATTCTTGTTATGACAATAAGTGTAATTTTATTAGGAATATTTAATTCTACATTATTCATTCCCTTCATAATGATAACTACACTACTAGCTCTTCTTTTTATTGGTGTTGTATACTCTGCTACACGAGTGGAAATGATTTTTTTAACTTCTGAACGAGTTGTAATAAAGTACCTCAGTATTCTGGAAAAAATTCTTAGAGTCAAACGTGAACTCTCTCTTTCAATCGATCAAATTTCAATTATCTCATATGGACGTGCACCATTTAATCGAGGAGCGCTAGGATTAGCTCTATTAGGGACACTCACAGTTTCACTAATGATTTTTATATTAGCAAATGGTTTGATAGATTCCTTCTTGGCACAAATGACGGTTATCATCATAAGTATTCTAGTTATTTTGGTTGTTCTGCGTCTTATATTATTTAGTTTACGACTCACTCGTGGAGTATTAGAACTACAAACAGTGGGATTGACAACTCCAGTTCAAATAGGTTTAGATAAAGGAGTACCTAGAAGTTTTATCCAAGAGGTTCATTTAGCGGTTTTAGAGCGGGTACATCATACTTTACATCACGAAGATCAAGAGGATATTGATATCGTAGAATTTCCACTAGAAAGTTCTAAAACATTAAAAAACGCTTTTAACCAGGTTAAAACTTCTAATGAAAAAAAAATCCTAAAACTATTAGATCAAAAACCTGCTCAGGCCGAAGAACTGTGTCGAAACATCCCCGAGCTTTCTCATGAAGAAATTGATGAAGTTCTCTCTATTTTACAGGAAAAAAATCTGATCATCTATGAAGTAGATGAAGATGTTTGGAAATTATCAGATATCACCACCATCCAGGATAGATGAGAAAAAAAATATTGATGTAATATCAATGTTGACATTATCAGTCCCGATCGTAATCCTTAGGTAACATCCCCGATTATAGACTTAGAGTCAAGTTTATGATCTATGAACTCACATTTTTATCTTGAAAGAAGTGCTCAACCCCAACAAACTCAAATTATCTCTCTTGGTGTATTAAGTAGTAACACATTCTATCCTACGATGGCTCCAGACGTTTTTGAGATTCTAGTCAAAGAGTCTTGCTTTCGCATTAAGGATGATGAAGGCCAAATGTATTCTTTTGATGAGTTTCAACAAAAGATTTTGTACTCGTTTAGCAATTCCCCGCCAGTGATTTCACTCAATGCACTCCCTTATGGAAATTCCTAAAAAAGTTCTTCAATTGGATTAAATACATTGAATTTGTCTACTCGAACGCTCTCTTTCACATCAACCATCATTTTTCTTATAAGAGTAGCTGCAGATCCTAATCCCTCATCTTCGAAAATTGAGATATGTTCATAACCACTTACTCTCCATCCTGTCTTTGGATTAAGAGTTCCAAGTTTTGATACAAAATCACTAATATCTGCATCACTTGCTAGGAGATTGTTGAGTATAGTATCTTGTATTACTTCAAGTGATAAATCATTGATATTTACTTGAGGTTCAGCACCTGCTTTAGGATATTTTTGTAGTAAATCAACCCAATTAGTGTCTAATTCAAGCATACTAGGTCTCATATCATTCAATAAGCTGAGGATTTCCATCTGGTCTCCCTCGGTTGTAGTACATAATTCTTGGGTTAATGCTCTACCTAAAATTCGACAATTTACTAAGCTAAATCCTGGTAACAGTACTTTCCCTTTTTGTGCATTACCTGGTACTAATCCAGTGAAATACTTTGACTCTAAGCTGTTGATAATGATCTGTTCTAAGATCGTGAATGGGACTATTTCACCAAGAAGTTCAACTTTTCTTTCTGTTATACGGAAACCCCGACTATAATATACGATGGGAGACGTTTTTGCCTGTTCTAAACCGTCGATGATTGTCTGTGCAAAATTATCTATTTCCTTACGAATTATTTCATTCAAATCTCGTTTGGTTACTACAGGAGCAATTGGGTAATTGTCATACGGTAAGAAAGAGGAGATAGATGTAGCTTGTGATAAGGAATTAACCCAGAATTTCTTGGTACAAGAATCTAAGACGATTATCATGCCCTCTGCCGTACTACCAAAACGCTCACGTAATTTCTGCCACTTTTCTTGCCCACCTACAGGTAATAATAGGCTAAAAAATCGTCCTTCATCAAATGAAAGACGCAAGTATTCTGTTTCGATTGTACCCCCAAAATCTTCTTCATAACTCATTGATTGGTCTGTACGGGCTGCTAGTTTGGTTACTAATGCGGTTTTACCACCGCCTTGAGTACCTACAACGAGAAGTCTTCCAGCATTTATTGATTCTTCTCTTGTGTCTGACATTGTTTCTATCTCCTTTTATACTTAATATTTGAAATAACCGTCATTAGATCCTTAGGATCTTTAGCACGTGCTTTATCTAAAACTAAATGTAAATTATTTTTCTCTGGACCCAATGAGAGGTATTTGTGGGGACGATAAATAATCTCAACAGGATCAATACCTGCTTCATCCATAATATCGACTTCTTTAAACGCCAACGCAGATATTCCCTCGGGATGAGTATCATAATAGATAATATAAGTTAAATCATCAACCATAAATACTGTTTGTCGTAATTTAACATTTTCATGAAGTGAAGAAACTTTAAAGGATGGAAGAGATAAAGCTTCAATTACAAGTGATTCTAGTAAAAGGTTTGTGTCAAAAAACCAAGGATAGCCTGCCATTTGGGCGTAGCGATATTCAAATTTAAATCCAGAGCGGATCCAAATGCTTAATGTCTCTGGATGAACACCCTTTTCATCGAAAGAGATTCCCCGCTTGAAATCGATATTTACTTGGTATACTGGAGCAAATTTTTTTGCGGTGATCAATGATGTTGTATCCTCACTTGAAAAGATGTTCTTAAGCAAACGAACCGATTGAATTTCCTCGTGAATCAATGTCTCTTCAAGAAGTTTCATCAGTTGATTGCTAACATAGTCCCACAATCTGACAGGTAATTTGTTCGTTAAAACATAATTCCCATCATTAAGATCATTCCTATTAACCCTGCCAGATAAGACAATATTGGATAATTTTTGACAAATTTCTAAGACATCAAACTTTGGTTGTCTATCGGATAACATGAATAGAGTGGATCTGAGGATTTCTGTTTCAACGCCACTGTAATCGTATATCCAGGCTCTTGAAGGGATTTCTAGCACATTATCTATCACAAATTGAGAACTTTGCATGAACACATTATTCTGTTTCAATTCGTGAAATGGCGCTAGTATTCTTTCAAATGTGCCTTGCAGATCTCCAATATTCCCAAGAACTTCGCTGTTGCGATGTTTATCCATAATTGAGAGCCCAAGTAAATGCTCCTTCTTGAGTCGTAATTCACCTGGTTGGTCTTCCCCCTGACTTTTTGCCATAGTTTTCATACGCATGACATCTGAAAGCCATGCTATAAACTTACCAATGGGGTACTTATCGAGAGATGAATCATAAAATGTGTTCAGTCCTTTTCTTAGTTCATCACGTGGATATCCAGGCATTAAATTGTCCATTATTGAGAACACTTGACCTTCAGTAAACTGTCCGTCACTTGGGTCGCGCTGATACTTAGACCATTCAAATTGCTCCTCAACCCGTCTAAAAGTAAGAGATGTTTCGATTAAACTATCAATTTGATGGAACGATTGTCTTGTTTGTGATTTATGAGTTAATACATCTTCCGATAATGCGGTAAGTATTAATGCATCAGTTAGAAGATTTTGTTTTCGATAACTAGTGTTTGGCCCAAAATAAATCTTCCGTACATCATTTACTGCATCTTTTACATCAGTGTATTCAGTATAAGGCCAAAGGACTAAACCAAATAACTCTGGTAATTCATGTCGATGTGCAGATTGAAGTAATTTTGCACGTTGATCGAGAATATACTTCCGTAGTGAGTCGATATCAGAAAATAAGGACTTAATACTGGCATTTTCACTATTTGCTACATCTTTCCAGTATATTATTTCTTCTTCTGTAATGAGATGCTTAATTTGCGATTGAAGGTCATGTAAATGCGATTCTAGACCAAATAAGTTATCATTAATTGGAACAATTACCGGAGTTAGCCATTGCTCAATCATTTTATAAGATAAGAAGAATTTTTCCGTCATTAATCGTACATCTTCGATATTCGATGCTAAATTTCGAGCTGAACGAATAACATCTAGCTGGGGAAACAGATAATTAATTCCCAATTGACTAAATTCGTCTTCCAGTTGTTTCTCGATGTTAGATAAGTCTACCATTTTCTTCAGTCCTCCTGTACTCCATCAACCGAAGTTTTCGTTAATAATCCCAGGAATCTAAACTCTTCTTTAAATAACTCAATAAATGACTGGGTAATCTTTCTTTGCTGTAATATTGAAATATTTCCTCCTCCAAATGCTAGTTCAGTACTTTTTAATGCTAGTATGCTTGAATATATGTCAGCTACTGAAGCTTCGTCGTCAACAAGATTAAGTGCTTTGTTACCATACTGTTTAGCTAAATTCTGCGGTGTATCTGTGGTTTCCATTAGTTCCTTTCTTACATCCATACCCCCTGTTTCAGCTTGAGCCTCTTTAACTTCCTTCTCTAATTCATTGAAATAAACTTCTCCTCTTGGAACTAGAGTATCATAGGTAATTTTGAACGCATCCTCAATAGCTTGTTCCTCTACTTCACTCCCTAAATGCGTATGCAAGCTAGTAACAATATTTGTGACTTCAGCTTCAATTTCCTTGGTTAGTACATATTTTTCAAGATTATTAATTCTTCGATTTAAAATTAGCCGAGATTGAATCTTACTCACACCTTCAGGTTCAGGTATTTGCTTTCCCAGATTTTTCAGGACTGAATTAATCATTACATCACCTAATTCACGACATAGAAACTGAGGTTGATACTTTGTTAAATCAAGCATTGAAAGAACGGTAGAGTTGGACTTTTCAGTAAATAGTTCTCTTTGACTTTGAAGAATATGAATAAATTCTGACATATATCCACTATAATTGCGCTGTTGAGCATATTCGCTTCTTAATTTTGCTCTGAAATTATCTTTCACTGTATTAAATTGATTCAACCTAATCGAAAAGAGCAAGGCGCTCTTCATTGTCTCAATATCAGGAAATTCTTCAACGACATCAATTTTCATATCCTCTAGGACTGTAACTGCCTTCGCGTCAAACGCTAGCAATAAGCGAAGCCATAAGTGAAAGATGCGGTAGGGAAAATATTCTGGATCTTCACCTGCAATATACCGAAGTAAGAAGTTAGGTTTCAATTTTGTATGGGGATTTTGCTGCCCAATGAAGGGACGATTATCATCCCGATTAGGTTTAATGAAACGACGTACAAGTAATTTATCGGCTGTGTCATAATCAAAAAGGAAATCTATGACCTCTGATATTTCTTCATCCGATAAGATATAGAGTTTAGTGATTATAATCGACAATAAGCCATATAGCTCAATTTGACATTTTGAATATTTTTTTGCGATATCTTCTGGTCGATTTAAATCATATAAGAATGAAGACTGTTCGGGTTTTTCCGTTATCTCAGGGTCTAGAAAGCTAAGAAGTCCGATTCGGGTATCTTTGAACCAATCTCTACTCGTGAAATGATCTCCAGCTAATAATGATTTCCGAACAACAAAATCTAACTCATTTTCTGGAACGGGAGGAAGAAATCTAATCTGATCAGCAAAAAACCCAAGATCACCATACCACGGACGTATTTTCCATTCAGTACTATCAATTAAACGCTGGATAATCTTGTTACGAACGCCTGTTGCCTCCCATGCATGAACAGAATCATCACCCAAGAAAAGTGACCGTTTGTAGGTTTTAGCTTCTTCAGTTCCGATTGAATCCACCGGATAACGTACATACCATGTCTCGCCTAATACTGTGGAAAACCACTTTTTATGAGCTACATACGTTTTCCAGAGATTTTCGGCCTCTTCGAAAATTGTCATAGTGCATCAACCTAGTTGGTTACTATTCCTGATGGGTTAAATACACTACGAAATACCTACCTATTACGCAATATCTGGATAGCGAGACCTTGTAAATCGAGTAATTATTCCTCCCAATGTCATTCTTTTATCCCATACAGCAATTATGTGAGTTTAGATGTGTGATGTTTTTACCAGGTGATTATCATACTCATTCATTTCTTTGTAATCATGCTGATGGCCAATTAATTGAGTACATTCAAACAGCGATTTCTCTTGGGCTACCTGAGATTGGACTTAGTGGCCATTTTCCAATGTTTCTCTTACCTCCCCAGTTTCATAAGTATGCTATGGATATTTCCGAATTACCGAATTATTTAGCTACTGCAAAGGAATTAAAAGAGAAATACAAATCTAAGATCCAAACCAAGATTGCATTTGAAGTCGATTTTCATAAACCTATCTTTTCGCAATACGAACAGGCATTAAAACCGTATTTACCTGATCTGGATTATTTAATCGGATCTATACATGGTTTAAAATGGAAAGATTACATCATTCCGATTGAAAGCTCCTTTATACTACCAGCCGAGTTAGCTCGAAAAAATATTGGGAAAGATACCCTATTAGTGTCATATTACAGCGATTTACTTGAACTAGTCAGAAGTAATTTCTATGATGTTCTTGGACATTTTGATGTCATAAAGAAACTCGGTTTTACGCCTGATGATGAAGATAGAATATGGGAAAGCATATTACGAGTATTAGATGCACTCGAAACTAGTAATATGGTGGTTGAAGTAAACACTTCTGGATTAAGAAAATCTGAAAATGAATTATATCCAAACAAACGTATTATCAAGGAATTAATAGCGAGAAAGATTCTACTTGTTATTGGAAGCGATGCTCATCACCCTACAGATGTAGGATATGCATTTGAACCTACAATTCACTTTTTAAAAAAGAATGGCTTGAAATCAGTAAGTAAAATTTCTTCACAAGAAAGAGTTCAAGTTCCATTAAATTGAAAGCAATATAATTTTACTAAGGGAACATCTTCATTCGTTCTGAAAGGAGTTGCAAACCTGCCTCAATCAGTGTTGGAATGTTGTTATTAACTCCATATAGAATATAGGGGATGAAAGCCCTTGAGAATGTGAATTGCATCCTTTCAACAAAGTACTTATCTTTTACTCCATTATAAATGGCCATTAATTCATTCAGAAAGAGCTTACCTTCTCGGAAAAAGAGAAAATCAATTGCAGGGTCGAAAATCTTAGTCTCTTCGAAATCTATAATTCCTGAAAGATTTAACGAAATGGGATCAACAAGGACATTAGAGGTATCAAAATCTCCGTGTACAATTGTCGGTTCAAAGGTGAAACTACCGACTTTTGATAAGAATCGTGTGTATAGAGTTTGAATCCACTTCTTTTGAGTGTCACTAACTAGGGACCACACAATTGATTCTGCTTCATGATATTCCTTCTCCCAAATCTCTTGATAATAATCAATGAAATTAGTGTAATCTACACCAAAATGATCGGTGTATATCTCAACCAGCTTTTTATTGTGTAATTGATTCAAAAACCTACCAATGGATTTTGCAAGCTTAATAAGACACGTATTATCAATTTCGTGTATACATTTTGATAGAGAAATTCCTGGTATCTTTTTATAACCCATTAATGGTGTGTTTTCATTTAAATTAATGAATTTTGGATCAGGAATAGAAATTGAGAGATTAGGTCTCAATAAATGCAAAATTTTATCCTCTCTCTGTATTAATTGGATTCCTTTCGTGTTTCTTAAAGATT
>DXJL01000130.1 GCA_019057635.1 Candidatus Heimdallarchaeota archaeon | reverse complement strand
CTCTATAAAGTAAGTTCTCATATAAGGCATATAATTATCCAATTCTTCTTCGGGAATGAAAATAAATGCGGAGTTGGTGCGAATAAAATGCACTTCCGATAAACGGTTGGAGAGATTATTTTGGATCCGACTTAGATAGAGATCTTCAGAATAATCAGGCCACTGTCCACTGTACACTTCAACCCACTTTCCTAAGGATTTCTTATATTTGAGAATATTTTCTTTCGTCCATTCTATCGTAATTGGTATTGTTTCTTCTAAATGTAGTACTTTTGTGCCAATATTGATCATGTACGGAGGGTTTATTCTATCTAAAAGAATTTTTTCAGAATTTTTTATGTTAAATTTCTCACAGAACTCTTCTATGGTTTGACTCATTTGTAAAATCACCCCTGGTTCTGGGGTAGGGGGTTTTAATCGCTTTAGATCGATTTGTATAAAGCCTAAATGCTTATATTTACGATAATCAAAGGAGTCAATCTCTTTATACGAAATGAGCGCAATTCCTAGATCTGAGTCACTAAACTCTGATGTAAATTCATTTTTAAATAGCTGAAGGATCTCTTCATCCTGATAAAAGCAAGTAATATAGAAACTAGATTTTAATTCAAAATCCAAGGATTTTTCAGACATAATAAGTCCTCATACACAGGATAATTAGAAGTGGAATTTCATAGATAGTACTAATAAGATTATAAGACAAAGTATATTTTCTCCTATTTTTTAAGAATTCTGTGAAAAAATTCACAATTACCCGAAATATATGGCTTTTACTCAATAATTATTCTTGATATCTCAAAAGGTAAGGATTTGACATGATGTTATTTTTATAAAAATAAAGAGAAATTTAACAAGATACATGAGCAGAGTGAGGAAAAAAAAGAAAAGGAGATGGGGCTGTTTTTGTCAAATGCTGTAATGAATCAAGTTCAGAATTTCATTCGGGAACGTTAGCACCTTTCACCAAAAGCCACACCATTGTTGAGAACTCCGCAATAACCAAGGGTAACGTCCCCAACACGGACAATTCGTAGCTCGGGACAAGAAAAACCACAAAATGATCTATCAGACCAAGAAATGGTCCAATAATCAGTAAGAGACCTAAAACTCTGGGAAAATAGCCCGACTTGAGAACTAAATACCCAAGGGGAAGGAGGCAGAAGCTAGTAAATACTGCTGAGATAAGATATCCAGTTTCATGCAAATCGAGGAATAAATACGCTAGAGCATCCAATTGAGCTGTAGAAAATTCTGTCAAGTAGTCGGCACCGCTCAAAAGTAACAGGGGGATAAAATGGTTAAGCATATTGAGCATCATTATAGGGACACCAGCTAAAAAACTTAACAACATAAGTAAGGCAATTTTTTTGTTAACTGGTTTGAGGACCACATACAAAGCAAAGCCCAACAAAAACCAACACACGGCTATAAGTAGATCGCTCACAAAGCCGAGCCGGTATAGGAAATCATTAGCTACAATATTTTCGGCCGTTTCTGTGGCATTTCCAATCACTTTAAGACCCATTCGAACAAAGTAATTAGCAAAGATGCCAAATACAAAGACTAGTAGATAAAAGAACCCTGCAAGTCTTGCAGCTTTGCGTTGTGATATATCAGTTAAATAATCCATCATTTTAGTTTCTCCTAAATAGTAAAACACTAAATCTCTTTACGAGATTTGTAATGAGACTGGAAAAGGGACACTCTTTATAAGACTTTCACAGCGTCTATAGTATTATCATCTTTGTGCCCGTGCTTTGCGAACATACAACCGTTCTATCAGGGCGTATACTGCTGCAATAAATTGGCCGATAAAGAGTAGAATTAGTAACACTAGAGCGATTTCATTAGAAATCCATTGCAATAAGAATCTGAGGAAAACTGGTAATACGTCTGTAAAATAAGAAAAATCAAAGGGAAAAACCACAATGAGCCAAACAGTAGCGAAAGTTGCAAAAAAGAGTCCACCATAAGAATCTAGGTTACGCGAAGGATTTTTTTGACCTATTAATATTAAAACTGATGTAGTTATCCAATAAATTAAAAATCCGTAAAGCATGACCATCTCGAACGTGCTAAACTTTGAAGTGAAAAAACCTGTAGAACCCGTCTGATGGGCAATGAAGATCAATCCAAAAAAGCCCATAACTACTAATATAAAAATAGACGCTCCTATATCTTCAGATGAGATGTCATTGCCTAGTTCTTCCTCTGCACGCTTGGAGAAATGATCCTTAATCGATTCTAATCTTGATTTCTTGTTACTATCATTTTCATTTGCTTTCTTTTCCAAATCTCAAATCTCCAGGATCAATTTCTTACCTAGTGAATTTAATCAAAAATCATCATTCAACCTTTATTTCAGTTTCCTAACAAGAAAGCGATAGTCATTCGGACCACGCTCTTCTTTGGAAATGAGTTCCTGACCCGTGACTTCAGCCCACGCTGGAATGTCAGTCACACTCCCTTCATCTGTCGTGAGAATTTCTAGCACTTGGTTAATTTTCATTTTTTTAATGAGCTTCCGAGAGCTCAAGATAGGTTTCGGACAAAGCCATCCCCGTGCATCTAATTTTTTATTTATTTTGGTCATATTTCTATTCTTCCTATTTAACTTGTAACGAGACGCTAACCT
>DXJL01000129.1 GCA_019057635.1 Candidatus Heimdallarchaeota archaeon | reverse complement strand
CACCGCCACCAAACATATTCATGAAATTATTTTTGGTAACGTAGGAGGTAAATCCACTGCCTGGAAGATCTTCGATATCGAGAATTAAGACATAGTTAGAGAATTCTACGAAGTTTTCATTAGAATTATTGATTTGAACATTCGTGTAGGTATGACCGGTAGGTATCCAAGACTGAAGAGTAGCATCCCAATACATTTCTTCTACTTCCACATAGTCCACTGGACCATTATAGACCTCTATTGCACTAGTAGTATCAAGATTCTCTTCAAAGGATGTAGAGTTATCGTAATGCATTTCCCAGTCATTTCTTTCATAGACTCGTGCATTCATGATAGCACGATTCCAATCATGAATTTCGATTGTCCTATTATTCTGTGCCCATCCATCATAGCGTCGAAGGAACTGTGTCGTGTTTTGGTACATTTGTGCATCAAATAAATTGATTGCAAAGTCGGAACTTCCCCATTGATCCATATTATCATTAAAACCATGATAATAATCTTTAAGTAGGGGTAAAGGCTCTTGAGAATCACCGGAGAGGATTTCAAATCGATCTTCTAGAAAACCATTGAAGTCCAACATATAACCATCAAGATGGTAATATAAGCCATCCATCGCATCAACGGTGAAATTGAGCAGGGGTTGTCCATCAAGTTCCGTGATTGAATCAACGATTTGGGGTAAGATTTCATTAACGCGTTGGTTTTCAGTTGCATTCTCCAGTACAACATTAGCGGTCAAATCTATATTTAGAATATACTCACCTGAATCACCAACTTTTATTGGAGACGGTTCTGGTGGTGAATATTCAAGCATGTCGAAGACAAAAGAAAATTCTTCTGAGGCATCTAAAGCTCTACTTTGATCGAGATCAGCGAATAATTCGATTTCGAAGTGGGTTAACCATCCAGTGGTTTGATCCCAAACACCCATAATTGAAACATTACCGTGATCGGCTGATTGATTGAAGAACTTGGCTTCGATTGATAATTCAAGGCCAACGGAGGTCAGAGTAGGTATTACTGTTACAGAATTGTTTTTTTCTGGGCTATCGGCTGGGGGAAACAGCTTATCAAGATCAACTTCATTATTCCAATAACTAAATGCATCGTTTACATCCTCTACATAGAAGATAGCGGGTGACACAAAGGGTAATCCATCATATCCGTACCATGAGGCCATTTCAGACAAATCCTCAAAAGCCGAGAAATTTGCTGTTGAGCTCACAACGGGGAATGGTGGGGTTCCTGCACCAGCTGGAATAACAACGCTTGTTGGAATAAGATCGACTGGAACTCCTTGGTCAGCTAGTTCTGGGGGAAGGTTCATTGATATATTGATGTCTGCACCCAATGTTAGAACTGCTTGCCAGTCCAATAAACGATTTAGTGGGTCGGAAATTGACTGTTGATCGTTAACGATTTTCACGAAAAGTTCAGATCCTTCAAAAGTACCATCAATTTTAAATTCTGGTACTGGACCTGAACTTGCATCACCACCCATGAAGAATCCCACATTGATGTATTGATCGAGTGGGCTTTTCATACTGGTAACACTGTAACGAAGGTTTGTATTTGTGAGATCAGATCGTGCTGGTCCTGTGGTGGGTCCAACCATCCAGTTATTTGTCAAAGAAATGTCAGATATAAGGTCTATTACACCTTCGAAGGCACTCATATCTCGGCCTTCGGGTTCTTGAGCAGCAACTGGAATAGAAAGACTACCAAGGAGAAGGAATCCGATTGTCACAACTCCTACGCATAAAAGTCTTTTATTCATTAATTTTTCACCTTATAAGGAATACACACGTTTTTGTTTCTGAAAATGCATAGTCTCTATGAAAGAATAGTCATTTCGTCAACGAGAGTGTATACTTAAGGATTCACACTCGATGATTCTATAAAAAAGGAACTGGAATGAAGTTCCGCCAATTGACCTTACTACAAATGAAGGGAGTTACTTGGTATAAAGGGAGAAAGAGGAAAATTTATGAGTTTTTCCAATTAAATAAAAGAAAATTTGGCTCAAAATGTCAGTTTCCACATTCTAAATCATCTCGAATCAAAGTGTTGCCTCGCTCTAGAAAAACAAATTCACCTAATCCAAATAATATAATAATTATCACGATATTATTGTAAAATACCTTGCCTGTTCGAGTGGATTTTCAGAAAAAAGAGTTATCTGTTAGTGTAAGAGATATTGCATTCCTAAATACCCCAAGGTCAGGTACATCACATGTTTTTTTTAAGAATGCCGAGAAAGGGAGAGAAATTCATCAACGTATACAGGATGAAAAACAGACTGCAGATGCACAATACAAAACCGAATATTTCTTAAAATATACGTTTGAATATAAAGATTGGAAAGTAACATTACGAGGGCGAGTAGATCTATTTGTCGAAACCTCTGACTGTATTCAACTTGAAGAAATAAAGTCCATTTATGTTAAAAGTTTTGACGGTTCTTTACGGGATCCTCTTGTAAATCCATATAATAAGCAATTACAATGCTACGCGTGGATATACAATCAATTAAAATCTCCTAAATTACCATTGAACCTAACATTAATCCTTTATAATCGTTTTGACGATACAAAATATAATTTATCCGTCCCTAGCCTTGATATGAAGGAGTTCATTGAGAAAAAACTTGATTTGATATTGGAACAAGAAACTACACGGTATTGTCAACATCAAAAACAACTTACAACTCTAAAACACCTTCATTTTCCGTTTCCCTATCGTTCCTATCAAAAATCGATAATCAAAACAGTCAATCAAATATTAGATGATAAAATAAACATGATTATAGAAGCTCCAAGCGGATTAGGCAAAACTGTCGTGTCTTTATTCCCTCTTCTTTCACGCTCCATCCAGGAGAAGCGACCACTGTTTTTTCTTACAGCAAAAACAACTCAAAGACGTATCGTGGAAGAAACCCTCAAAATATTTCATATTCAGGGAGTTGATTTTCTGGCTGTAATTCTGAAGGCAAAGGAGAAGATGTGCACCAACACCATTTACTTTTGCCATGAAGAATACTGTCCATTTTTGAAAAATTATATTCAGAATTATCCAGATCAGCATCTCCAAACCCTCGTTGAAAATCGTGGTATTATAACACCAGAAATAATTGAAGACTTAGCATTATCTACAAGAGCGTTTTGTCCTTTCGAATTTATCTTGGATCTCTCCTTACAGTCAGACATCATTATCAGCGATTATAATTATGTTTTTCATCCACGAGTTACCCTACAACGATTTTTTGGACCAAATATTCCTACTTCCCAAAAATATTTTCTAATTATTGATGAAGCTCACAATCTTGTCAATCGGAGTCTGGATTACTACTCCCATAGTCTAAGTCAGCAAGATATATTTCAGTTTAAAAAAGATTTAAAAGCGTTAGAAAGAAAATATCAAGGTATTCCTGTTCCTGAATTTCTTCCTCCCATAATGGAAAGAGTTTTTCGTATTTTACGGACAAATTACGGTATCTCTCCCTCAATGCATCTTTTAGAATCAATAGATGTGCGGTCATTTGAAACCATTCTCCTTCGTTTAGAAGAACATATTCCTCAATATCTACGCTTTTTATTTGAACACGACCTTCATTGGCCAGAGGATCCAATAATATGGTTTTATTACCACTTACGTGATTTTACTGAGACTGCAAGACTTGCTCAAACAGCAGAAGAGTTCTCGATTATTTATAATTCACAAGAAGGTAAAATAAAGCTGTTGTGTAAGGACGCCTCCCCCTTTCTACTCAATCGATTAAATCAATTTAATTCAGCTGTTGCAATATCAGCAACTATTACTCCGTTTCCTTTTTATAGGGATTTATTAGGTTTTCCAATAGAAAGAACGATCTATAAACAATATCCTTCTCCGTTTCCACGAGAAAATCGCATGATATTGATTGCACCGGAGGTAGACACACGATATAAACACCGCAATGAGTTTTATAAAGAAATTGCTCTTTTAATTGTCAATTCGATTCAGAAAAAGCCTGGTAAGTATTTTGCTTTCTTTCCATCATTTAAATTTGCCTCAGAAGTCTTATCCTATATCAATCCTATGCAAGGATGGTCAATAATAAAGCAGTTAGGTCCAATGCACGACGAGGAAAGAGTAAGATTCATCCACGAATTAGAGTCAAATAAATTCGTACTTGCGATTGCTGTTACTGCAGGAATTTTTGCAGAAGGACTTGATTTTCCTGGCATGTTAAATGGAATATTTGTTGTCAGTCCAAGTTTACCTTCTTTATCCTTTGAAAGAGAAGTTATTCGACAATATTATGAAGAAAGATATAGTAATGGCTTTGCGTATGCTTACCAATTCCCTGGATTAACTCGTACATTCCAAGCAGCAGGTCGTCTGATCAGAACGGTAGAAGATAAAGGAATAATTGTGTTTATTGGTCAAAGATTTGCGACTCCTAGCTATGCAAACTATTTTCCATCATATTACTATGAAAATACACCCCGAGAGTTAGTTTCCACTGACATATTGGGGGATATTGAGACATTTTGGAAAGGAAAGTAGGATTTGATCATATTTAAAGTTCATATATTCCTTTCAAAATTTGGTTTTAGATAACTAGAAGGCTTCTGAATGAAACACTTTCTTTGATTCCTCTGTAGTGTAATTCAAGGGGTTTCTTTGGATGGTTTTAAAGATTAATGGAATTAGTTCCAAGGGTTTTCTTGGTAGGGAGGCAAATATCAGTGGGACTAAATCTGCGGTTAATGCATAATCCTCAGGACTGACTAAACACGATTTTTCGTTTATTTGTTGTTGAAGTTCAAATATTTTTGCAAAAAAATTAGCAAATTCGGCTAATTTTTCTTTTAATACTTCTAAAAACTTCGTGGTTATTAACACACTTAAAATATTGTTTCGTTCTTCCAATAGTACTTTCTTTCGTCCAAGATCAATCATTCTGAGTTGAGAACTAGAGTCTACAACCTCTTGCATCATATTTGCTATTGCGATGAACCCCATCCCCACGAGTTGATTTTCGATATTTGATATATATCCTAGATTAAAATGATGTGAAAATAAGCATATGCCATCATTCTTTCGGATTATGTATAAAGAAACAAGGTGTTCCTGCCAATAATGAACTTTTTCTATCTTTCTTTGCTTTAAATCCTTAATAATTTTTCTCTTTAAAACATGAATTGTAGAAGACATGATAGTCATTTTTAATCACCGACAAGGAGGTTTTAAACTCCGAAATATTTTATGGATAAATAGGGATCAACATCCGATTTGTTTTTCTCTATATTCCTCAGTATATCAAACTGGAAACAAAAACAATGCTATCAGAAGAAGAAAAGCGCTATTTCTCCCGTCAAATAGTCCTACCAAATTTTGGTGAATCTGGTCAGGAGAAGTTGAAACAATCGAAAATATTGATAGTAGGAGTAGGAGGTCTTGGGACTTTCTCCAGTCTATTGCTAGCTGAAATGGGGGTAGGATATCTTCGTATTGTCGATCGAGACTTAATTGAAAAGACAAACTTACATCGGACTCCTCTCTATACAGAGGATGATTTAGATCTAGCAAAAGTTGAAGTCGCAGCTACCCATCTGAAACGGTTAAATCCTTCTATGATTGTTGACACGCATGCTTGTCATATTAATGCCAATAATGTAGAGGAATTGCTTGAAGGAATTGAACTGGTCATTGATGCCTTAGATAATTTTGATACTCGCCGAGTTATAAATCGTGAATGTGTAAAACGAGGCATTCCATTCATCTTTTGTGGTGTAAGCGGTCGGATTGGTAATATCGCAATATTCAATAACAATAAAGAAGCTCCTTGTCTAGCCTGTCTTTACCACGAAGTTAATGATAATGATCTAGAAAGTTGTGATATAACAGGAATACATCCAGCTCTTCTAGCTGTGATGACTGGATTCCAAGTTCATGAAGCAACTAATCTCATTCTTCATAATAATACATCATTGAGTGGGTCATTACTGTTTGTGGATCTCCAGACGTTAAGTTTTAACAGAATTCCTATCCAGAAGTCGAAAAATTGTAAGGTATGTTCATCCTCCGTAAGTCCTCAATTGGAATCCTCAACTGAATCCTTCTCCTCTATAGAATTATGTGGATCTAACTCTTTCATGATAATACCAGAGGGGAAATATAATGTAGAACTTGATTCAGTCTCTGAATTAATAATCAAGGATTTTGCACTAATTAAAATGGGAAAACTTGCACTTACATTCAAATATTCTGAAAATGTTATCGTAACAATATTTCGTGGAGGAAATATCCTTATTAGAGGACTGAAATTACAGGATAGGGCTAGCGAAATAGGAGAAAGAATTAGAAACCAATATCTTT
>DXJL01000128.1 GCA_019057635.1 Candidatus Heimdallarchaeota archaeon | reverse complement strand
TTTCTTCTTTCTAGGGGCGGCAATTTTACCAACAATCATGAGTGAAATCTCCCCCAGGGATATGGGATCCGCTTTTGGCATTCTTTTTTCAGGTGCAACTTTAACTGGTGCAATTGCTCCGACTGTATTTGGATTTCTAGCTGATGCTTATAATTTTAGTACTAGCTTCTTATTTCTAGGATTAGTAGCATTAATGTGCTTAGTTTTTATCTTACTATTTAAAGGAAAGTATAATCGAAGTACCATTCCATGAAAAAGGATTAAATTCGACTAAGATCCTTTTCTAACTCATAATACAACACACGTAATTCACTATCCTGGATTATACTCCCTTTCACACGGATAGAGGGCCCTTTTGCCGTGATTTCCTTATCAATCATACCTGTGGATGTGACAGCTGCCAAAATTTGACGAAGGAATTTTTATCCGACTACGATTCGAAAAAGTGGAGTCAACACTAATTCTAGGAAGGGTTTAAATCTAGTCAGATTTACCAGACTTTCCGTGATAAATTAAATCGATACTAGTGAAGCTCCAGTTAATTTTATTATATTTCCCCGTAAAAACTTGAAATAGCTACAAACAAATTTCGATTCCAGATGGAAACAGACTCTCTTAACTCTAAACTTTGAAGACATTGACTCCAAGATGCTATCAGGCCAGCCTATGATTGTACTGGTAATGATATTTTAAAATGTCCAGAATTCTTGCTATTATTGAATGAGGCAAAAAAAACCCTTAGATTCGATTTTTGTCTCCGGAAAGTTTGACTAGTTACCTTTATCTAAAATGCGTGTTTAAGTTATTCAAAGAACGCCTTTTTCTCACATACTACTCCCTGAAGTGTTTTTATGTCTTTATTAAAGCGCCTATTCAGACGAAGAGAGAAGACCAAAGATATTGATTCAAAAGAACCAATAGCTGAAAAATTAATAACTTTTATTGGTCTAGGGTTCGCAGGTAAAACTACTATACTACAAAGGTTACGAACAGGAGAATTTCATGGGAATTCAGCGAGAACTATAGGATTAAATGTTGATCAATTCGAATATCGTGATGTAAGCTTTCAGGCGTTTGATTTGGGGGGCCAAGAATCATTCCACATGATCTGGGAGGATTATCTACGTATTGCATCTGCTATTGTCTTTGTAGTCGATTGTTCAAATCCAGAATCGTTCGAAGAGAGTAAAGCTGCATTATTTAATGCACTTCCCCATATCAAACCAAATGGTATCTTATTACTTGCTGCAAATAAAGCAGATCTTTCTGGTGTAGATCCTTATGTCTTGCTCCTACAGCATTTTGATTTATACGAAATTCAGCAAAAAGGCCAATTCAAAGCAGTAAATATCTTCCATATGTCTACCAAATCTGGTGTGAACTTCTATCAAGCCTTTGACTGGTTGATTGAAACACTAACAGGGGAGGTCATTTTACCTAAAATCAATATTCACAATGTATGTATTTATAAAACAGAATCTGGTCTGCTAGTTGGAACAAGTGCAAAAGAAGAAGAAGTCACATATGATCCATCAATGTTAACAAGTATGTTTACTGCAGTTAATACGTTTGCTCAAGCCTCTTTAGGAGCAGGTGTGAGAGAGATTCTCATGAAACGAACTGGATCCTCAGAACTAGATGAACATTACAAACTAGTGCGTGTGGAAGAATCTGATTTTTCAGTGATTCTAATCGTCGACGAATCGGATTCAATGAGAAAAAGTCTTAAAATTGGTAAAGATTTACTTAATTGGACGAGAATTCAACGATCGTCTATTGATGAATATTCAGCGCTGGAAACGATTGATGAGACCGAAATTCAGATTTATCTTAAGTTAAAATTCCCAGATGATTTTCGAACTCCAAAATTAGCCTCACATTATTGAAGGCTTACTCGCTATTCATCCTCTTGAACCATTTCTTATTTTGTTTGTACAAATTCTTGAATTCTTCGAAAAGATTATCATACAGCTCACGATACTCAGGATTCGGTGTAAATTCTTTGTCGTAATGGCAACACTGTTTAATCTCATCCAAACTTTGAATTTCTCTTAATGCCATCTTTGCAATTAACGCGGAACCTAATGCTCCGGCTTCTTGTGGATTTTTAACACGTCTAATTTTTCTATTAAGAATATCAGCATAAATTTGACACCAAACTTCGGATTTGGCTCCTCCTCCAATTATGGAAAGCCATTCTACAGAAGAATAAAGTTTTTCTACTGTATGTAATGCCCAGCGAGCGTTGAATGCCACCCCTTCAAACACTGCTCTAAGTAAATGGCGTCTATCATGGTCTAGTGAAAGGTTGATTAATCCTCCACGGACGTGATCATCATCTAACGGACATCTTTCTCCATAAAGCCATGGCATAAATAATAAATTTGTGCCTCCAGCTGCTTTTCCACCTGGTGGGCAATCCGAAACGAGTTCATCAAAAATCTCATAAACATCTTTCTTTTCTTGTGATTGTAATTCCTCTTTAAAATAAAGAATATTATTTTTTACCCATTCAAGTGCTGATCCGGCTATTTCCTGATGCCCTGTAACCAAATAGAACCTATCAGCGAAAGCTGATCCTGTACAACCTGTGTAATGACTAATATCCACTTTTCTTTCTGAGACATGACCAGCTACCCATCCTGACGTTCCGATTTGGCAATGAAGTTCTCCATCTAATACTGCACCCGAACCAATAGCTGCTGTAGTCATATCTCCAGCACCATTTACTACTGGTATTCCCTGTAATAGCCCTAACTCTAATGCGGCCTTTTCTGATAATGAACCAATAATATCTGTAGGTTTTCGGAGCTCTGGGAGTTTTTCCATATCTATCTTGAATGTTTTACATAAAGATCGGGACCATTCATTCCGTGGTTTCCCTTCTTGCTTCCGACTGTCCATCAACCACCAAATATATGCAAGATCTGTTGAGGTGGCCATTACTCCTGTAAGCAAATAAATCACATAATCTTTCACATCTAAGAACTTGAAAGTCCTCTGAAGGAGGTCGGGATTATTCTTTTGCAGCCACAGAATTTTAGGGATAATATCTTTCCCTGCTAACCCAGGTGACCCTCCAGTAATTTTCAAAAACTTTCTAAATAAACGATAGGGATTATATCCCATTATTCTTGGCCATGGCCAGAGTTTGGACATCATTTCGGCTCCTCGACCGTCCAGCCATATCATACAGTTCATTAACGGTGTACCATCTTTGTCAACTGGAAGACATCCTTGCATTTGGGAACTAAATGTAATAGCATTAATCTCAGAAGGATCTGTGTCTGTTTTTTTCATTAGTTCCTGCGTGGTACTTACTAAGGTTCGCCACCAGTCTTCAGGATTATGTTCTGCATATCCTGCTTTGGGAAAAATAGTCCGATAATCCATCACTGATGAAGCAAGGAATTCAATTTCATTTGAAATTAATACAGCCTTAGTACTGGTTGTTCCAAGATCATATGCTAGAAACTTTTTTGGAGTCATTCAATCACATCAATTCTATAAATAATCAATAGCGTCTTCTAATGCTTTTTCAAATACATCCATTATATGGTCTGAATCCTCTCGTGTAATTGTTAGAGGAGGTTTAATTTTAACAACATTGCGATATAAAGAACCTGAATCGCTTGAAATAGGTGCAGATAAGCCGAAGATGACCCCATATTCATCCTTAGCAATTTCAATAAGATCCGATGCTAAAGCATTTGCTGGTTCTTTAGTTTCTCGATCCAAAACCAGTTCGATACCTATCATTAAACCTGGACACCTGATATCTCCAATATATTCTGATTCTTTTTGTAAAATGTTCAATTTTTTAGTAATATAGGCACCCTGCTCTCTTGTATTCTCCAGTAAGTTTGCTCTTTCAATATAATTCAAAAATACAAGCCCTGAAGCAAACATAAGGGGATTAGCACCAAATGTAGAATGTTCTTCTGCGGAATTAAAACCACTAAGATCTTCACGGGCTATAGTGACGCCCATAGGTAACCCACCCCCGACAGATTTTGTAAGACAGGTAATATCTGGTTTAATCCCGTCATAAAATTCTGAAGAGAACCAATAACCGATACGAGTAAAGAGCTGTGACTCATCCCAGATCAGAAATATTTCATTAGCTTCTGTCCATTTTCTTAGTTCTTCCATATAACGCTTAGGAGTAGGAATATGTCCACCTGGACCTTGAATCGGTTCCATGAGAATCCCTGCTACTTTGTCTAAAGAACCATATTCAATGAGATGCTTTGCTATTTCAAGACATTCCAGTTTACAGGATTTTTCATTCTCCTGACCAACAGGACATCGATAACAGTAGGGAAAAGGAATTTTTGAAACTCTATCAAATCCCCATGGACGGAATCGTGTAACTCCAGCAAATCGTGTGGCGAGAGTCATAGTTGCCAAAGAACTCCCATGATACCCACGAGTATAGGAATAAAAAGTCTCTGCACCAGGCTTATTCACCATTGTGAGTTTGAGAGCAGCTTCTATTGCCGCGCCTCCTCCCATGGCATTTACTGCAATTTTTGTCAGGCCTTCAGGGGTAAGGGAAGCAAGTTTGTGAATAAAATTAATCCGGGGTATGGTAGGAAATCCGTACCGTACATGAGTAAGTCGTTTAACTTGTTCTGATACTCCATATGCAACGTCAGGATTCGCAAATCCAATATTAGATGTCCATGCCTGACTGGTGCAGTCAAGAAATTCTTTTCCTGTATGATCCTTTAAATAAACTCCTTTTCCTTCCACAAATACCTGATCATAGAAGGGTACCAGACTTTTTTTATGTACTGTTTTGAGATCTTCTTCCGTTAGGATTGTAATCCACTCAAGAATTTCTTCATCTTTAAATAAGCGTTTCTGATTTTCCATACTTACTTTCCTGCCTTTTAATAATAAAAGTAGATGAGTAGTTATAGAGAATCCCCTTTTTTCACTTAAGAATTTTTCTACTGTGGGATCTATAATCAGTTAAATTCAATAAAAAAATGCAGAAATCTCTCCCCCGTATTTCTGAAAAAGGAAATAGGAAGTTACTTGAATCTATAGAGTTATTCACGGATACGTTCTTTTATTGAAAACGGAATATCACCATATTGTTCGGTTAATAACTGAGTAAATCGTAGCTTATATTTCCCAACAGGTAACGGTTGTTCTCTTTTAAAACGAAGAATGGCCTGAGATTTAACACTAAAATCAGCGGGATTTTGTTCGCTAATAGATTTGTTTTCAATAGATTCGCCCCCGATCTCGACCACAAAGTCTTTATACTTTTCTTTTCCGTCAATAGCGTCCCCTTTTATCTCAAATTTAATAGCGTCGATAATAGTGGCATCGCTAATCGGATTCTTCATCTTTAGCTGGAAGCCTCCCTCAATATTCTTCAATGATTTTTTTACAAACAGAGTTCTCAACAGATCCTCATTTACCATTCTAAATCACCATAATGCAGTTATTTGCAGATTAAAAACTGAAAACTTGATGAAATTAATAAAATTATTTAGCTCTATAAAAAAAAAATCCAGAGAAAGGAGCTTCTGATTTAAGGGAATCTAAAAATCAAGCTCCTTACCAATATAAAGATACTCAAATATTTTAACATAGTCTTCATAGTCTACTGGTCGAGGATTGGAGAGTGTTCCTGAATCGTTAAGGGCATATTCAATAACAGCTTCAATTTCCGAATCATATTTTTCTTTTGTTACTCCCATTTCTTCTAAAGAAAGCGGTAAGTCAAGTTCGAGTAAAAGATTCTTCAATCCTAGTATTAGCTTTTCAGTTAATTCCTCATCTGATTTCCCTTTCATTCCAATCGCACGTGCAAGATCAGCAATTCGATTAGGTTCAGCGTTCTTATTGTACATCAAGGAGTACCAACATGTCGTCCCTATGCACTTTGAGTGAGCAATTTTGAAAGCTGCTCCAATACTATGTCCCAATGCATGGCCAAGTACAATTTGAGAATTACCGAAACCCCATCCACTCATTGTCGCAGCATTATGAAGTTTTTCCCGAATTTCGAAATTTACTTCCCCTGTTTCGGCTTGGTTATAAGCTAGAGAAATATTTTCCCACATAAGTTTAAATGCATGAATAAGGAACGCATCTGAAAAATCATTTCGCCAGGTACTAAGATAACCACCAATGGCATGACTTATCGCATCTAAACCAGTACCTGCAATCAGATGTCTCGGTAAAGTTTTCGTGAGAATCGGATCCAGAATAGTGATATCGGCTACTAATTCACGATTACCAAAAGAGGCTTTTCGCTCAGTTTCAGAAGAATTGTCAGTTAACACCGTCGCCCATGTCACATCTGAGCCAGTTCCAGAAGTAGTGGGGATATTTATAAGAATAGAGCCAGTTTTTTCGCGAAGATTGATCTTACCAAAGGGATCCAAACCTTCAATTGCATCCATACCATCTTCGGGGGAAGCCCATATGGGCCACATACCCTTTGCAGAGTCCATTACACTTCCACCTCCAAGAGCTATAATTGCGTCAGGTTTTGCCTCTGCTAATAATTTTGCCCCTTTTTGTACAATTTGAAGAGTAGGTTCACCTTCAATCTCATCAAAAACTGTAATCTCAGCATTTATGGCGTTAAGCTGGTCTTCTAGCAAATGAAGATGTAGTTTTCTCATCAACGGATCTGTTACAATGAAAACACGTTTAAAAGATTGTTCAGAGAGATATTCTAGTGCATCCTCACCAAAAATGACTTTCCTTGGAGAAGTAAAATCCCACATATTATGTCCTCCTTATTCTCAAAAGGTGCCATTATGGATATTCTACATTCTCAATCATAGTTGTACATTTGACCAGCTCTTGGGCTGCTTTTAGCGCTCGCATCATTTTAGCCATTGATCTTGCTGAACACTTTACTTCAAATTTTCGCTGCATAATTCCTTTTAACGGCCCTATCTTTCCATCAAACAACTTTAACCAATTACCATATTTTCCCGCGTAAATATATTCAACATTCTCGGGAGCAGGCTTATCTGGAGTGATCAAGTAGGCTTCACGACATTTACCATGCCATAAATCACAATATATACTTGCTTCTTCTGTGAGAGTGCCTGTACCATCAGGAATCGTTTTAAAAATGAAATCCCCCTCCCAATTCTTTGCAGCTTTTGCATAAGCTTCACTTTCATTAATCTTAACGAAGAGTGCTTCTACCCATTCTGGTGAACCATAAACAACCATATTTTTACTTCCTAGACATTATTTCATAGCTTCCGATGATGTTTTTCTTGAAAGTATTCAATAAATTCTGAGAAAACGATTATTGATCGGAATCTCTTTGAAAAATATTTCAGATGTTTAAAGACTTTACTTAGCTTGTCCTCAATATAGGTCTCTCAAATAGGCCTAGATTTTTAAGTTGATAGAAAGATATTAGCGATAAGTTAATCGAAAATAAAATTAAGGTTGTAGAAAGAATGTTTGGTTACATGGGTAAAATTTTAAGAGTTAATTTAACATCAGGCAGTATTTCGGAAGAAGTACCAGATGAAACTGACCTAAAGATGTTTTTAGGAGGAGCGGGGTTAGCAACTAAGTATTTATTCGACGAAGTACCCAAAGGTACTGACCCTTTAGGTCCTGATAACAAATTAATCTTCATGACTGGGCCAATGACTGGAACATCATCCCCGAGCACTGGAAGATTTTCAGTGGTTGCTAAATCTCCATTAACTGGATTTTGGGGACAAGCTAACTCAGGCGGATTTTGGGGCAGAGACTTCAAGCGATCTGGATTTGATGGTGTCATATTTGAAGGCAAAGCAGAGAAACCTGTCTATCTTGTAACCGACAACGGGAAAATAGAATTACGAGATGCCTCTCATCTTTGGGGAAAGAGTACTTCAGAAACAACCGCGAAGATTAAAGAAGATCTAGGTGATAAGTTTAATGTAGCGTGTATTGGAATTGCGGGAGAGAATCAAGTTAAATACGCGGCCATTATGAATGATGTTGAAGGAAAATACTGGGGAAGAGCAGCAGGAAGGTGCGGCTTAGGTACAGTAATGGGAGCAAAGAATTTAAAAGCTATTGCATCTAGAGGGCGGATTCCGATTGAAATTGCTGAAAAAGAAGAATACCGAGAAAAAGCGAAAGAACGATTTGATTGGGTTAATCAAAGCTTATTAAAAGTTACCCTTGAGGTATTCGGAACTGCAGCGATCCTAGATATGGTGAACCAACGAGGGGGTCTACCATCGAGAAATTGGCAAACAGGATATGTAGAAGAATATGAGAAGATTAATGGAGAAGCAATAAACGACACAATTTTGGTTGGAGAAAAGGCTTGTTTTGCTTGTCCAATTGCGTGTGGTCGTGTATCAGATATAAAAGATGGAAAATACAAATCCAAAGGTGAAGGCCCCGAGTATGAATCAATAGGCGCATTTGGAAGTATGTGTGATATCTATGATCTGAACGCAATTACAAAAGCCCATTTTCTATGTAATGAATATGGTATCGACACTATTTCCGCAGGTGCAACGATTGCTTTCGCTATGGAAGCAGTAGAAAAAGGAATATTAACTGATACTAAAGGATCGGAAATCAAATTTGGGGATCCTGATGTAATTATTGAGCTAGTCCATAAAATTGCCAAAAGAGAGGGAATTGGTGATTTCCTTGCGGAAGGTTCCAAAGCTATGTCAGAAACTCTTGGTCAAGGGAGTGAGAAATTTGCTATGCATGTTAAGGGATTGGAACTACCTGCATATGACTCAAGAGCAGCAAAAATTACGGGTCTAGCATATGCTACTGCTAACCGAGGAGGAGATCATATTACAGCGTATATAGAGGGACCAGCATTCATGTCTATGCCATTCCTTATTGTGGACGAGGGTGAGGTCGACGAAGATGGCCTACTCGAAATTCCAGAGGAGGCACGAGTTGTTAAAGAATATGAGGACGCATTTGGTGTATTTGATGCTTTATCTGGATGCAAATTCATGGGGATGGTATTGACTGGGGAAGATTGGGCGGACTTAATTCAAAGCCTCTTAGGGTATGAATTCACCGAGAAAGATTTCAGATTACTTGGAGAACGGATTTACAACCTAGAGCGGGCCTTTAATGTCCGCGAAGGTTTAACAAGGGATGACGATACATTACCTGGAAGACTGTTAGAAGATCCATTACCGGATGGACCTGCAGAAGGGCAGATTGTCAATCTGGATCCTATGTTGGACGCGTATTATCAGTACCGTGGATGGGATAAAAATGGTAGACCATCTGAGGAAACATTAACAAAATTAGAGTTAAATTGGCTTATAAATAGGATGTAATTTATTGAGGTAATGTGAATAACGTGACTACTTATGCAGATAAGCCATGGATGAAGAGTTATTTTGTGGGTCCATATAAACTCGCAAAAACAATGGCACCATATCCAGAAATTTCAATTTATCAATTTCTTGAAGATAGTACGACTAAATATCCAGATAATGTAGCATGCATCTATTTAGATCAGAAATTGACCTATAAAGAATTGAAGCTTCAAGTAGATAAGTTTGCAACAGCGTTAGCGGATTTAGGAGTAAATAAGGGTGATTGCGTAGTCACCATCTTACCTACATGCCTTGAATTCATTATTGCTGATTTTGCAATATTGAGGTTGGGTGCAATCCATGTTCCATTATCTATTCTTCATAAGGAACCAGATCTATTGTATGAAATAAATGAGTCAGGAGCGAAGACAATTATCTGTTCTTATCGCCGTCTCAATCGTATAGAGAATATCAAGGATGAAATCTTAGTAAAAAATCTAATTTATACCCCTGTCCCATTGTTTCCTGATTATACATTACCTAAGATGAAAGATATTCCGAATGCTCACAAAATGATGGATTTGATTTCAAAATCTAAACCCAATCCTCCAGAAGTGTCAATAAACCCAAAAAAAGATATTGCTTTACTACCATTCACTGGAGGTACAACTGGAGTACCAAAAGGCACAATGTTGTCACACTATAACGTCACAACTAATGTTAGACAATCTTTACATTGGTTTTTAGGCCCTCTCGAGCGAGGATTCAAAGGTAAATCAGCAGCTTTAGTTTGTGTTCCGATTTTTCATCAATATGGACATTGGGCAGTTTTTTCTTCAATTTCTTGGGGACTTCGTACTATTCTTGTCGACGCCCGGGATATTGATCAAATTGCAAATATAATAAAAAAACAGCGCCCCTTTGCTGTTTATGGAGTTCCTACTCATTTTAGCGAGCTGTTAATGCAAGACCTTAAGAAAATGCCTATTTTTTATTTTTCAGGTGCAGCGGCTCTTCCCCCAGATGTTGCTGAAAAGTTTGGTAAAAAAACTGGTGTTCCAATGAGTGAGGGTTATGGAATGACTGAATGCAGTCCCTGTACTCACATAAACCTTTCTGCACTATCTAAAGTAACTCGTTTCATGACTGAAGTGAAAGTAAGTGTAGGTGTACCGATTCCAGATACAGATGTAAAGCTCATTGATCCAAAATCGGGTGAAGAAGTCTCCCTTGGTAAAGAGGGAGAAATTTGGATTCGTGGACCTCAAGTTATGTTAGGTTATTGGCCAGAGAAAGGCAAAGGATTACAGAAAAATCATTGGTTAGCTACAGGCGATATTGGAATAATGGATGAAGATGGATACTTTAAAATTGTTGATAGAATCAAAGATATGATTAACGTATCTGGAATGAAGGTTTACTCAAGAGTCATTGATGATGTTCTCCATTCACACCCGGCTGTGAGATTAGCTGGGGTTATCGGAATTCCTGATCCAAACCGTCCTGGAAGTGAGAGAGTAAAAGCATTCGTAGTGTTGCAAGATGAGTTTAGAGAAAGTACATCTACAGATGATATCTTGAAATTTTGTAAAGATACTCTCCCTCCATATGCCGTCCCTAAACAAATTGAAATTCGTGATTTTCTACCTCTAACTCGCGTGATGAAATTAGATAAAAAGAAGCTAAAAGCAGAAGAAGTAGAACTTAATTGATCAATATCCTCTTTTTATGGTAGTATACTCTTATGACCCCTACTGGAGAACAAAGTACTTTTCTAGTAACAGCTAGATTCTTTGGTCCATACAAACAAGTGACACAAAAAAGAGATGTAGATGTAATCTTATCAGAAAGATCGACTTTGTCTATGTTATTGGATGTAATCATTAATCAATATCCTTCCTTGAAAGACCTTATTTTAGATAAACATTCTAAACTGGGAAGTTGGGTAGTTATCCTCATTAACGGACGCAATATGAGTATATTTAATGGATTAAATACGCCACTAAAAGAGGGAGATACCATCGCTATATTTCCTCCCGTTGCAGGAGGATAATTTCACAAAAAAAAAGGGAAGAAAAAAGAAACTACAGGCGAGTATCGGATACTCCCCAAGTTTCCATAGCTTTGGCAAGTTCTGGAT
>DXJL01000127.1 GCA_019057635.1 Candidatus Heimdallarchaeota archaeon | reverse complement strand
TGCTAGAATCAGTTCCATGGGGATTTCTTGATCTCTGATTAGCCAGCGAAAAGTTTGAGCAACAATGAAAATATTGTCACTCACCCTTGATGAAACAAAGTTCATATCCGTAAAGGGATCTAGACCTCCAAAAACAACAACTTTGCCATTTTCATCAGGATGATGCCAAAATCCTGCTACTGGGATATCATTTATGTCTTCTAAAACATTTGTCGCAGTAGCAAGTACCCCAGCATATCCTTTCGTGGTTACTGTAACGGAAGTACCATTATAATCAAAAGAAAAATCGTTAGAATTATCGATCGGACTCTCAGACGCGAGGGATGCTTGTGAAAAGCGATTCATTTTTGGAATTGACGTATCATCGTCTATTGAAATATCATATGGCTCTAAAAGAGCATTGATGGCCGTTTGGTTTGAGAGAATTTCCGTTTGACCATAAACTAACGAGGGATAAGAAAGAACAAGTAGAGAATGACCCTCGTCAACCCATTCATGAATAATTCCAATATCTTCAGTCGTCATACCTTTTTCTATATCAGCAAGGACAAGAATATCATAATTGTTTAGATCGTCCGCAGAAATATGACCTTGGGATGATATAGTATCTTGAAGGGGACCTGAAATTGATAATCCAGAATCTGAGCGAATGGCTCCTGTCACTTGCATCCCATAAATCTCTTCCAAATAAAAATGTAGCTGACTAAAAGTCCCCGTTGGGCCATCAGGAATAAAGCTATCATTATCATATCCCTGATAAAATAGAATCCGTCCACCAGGATAGCGGTTTTCAATATGAATTGGGAATCCTAATTCGAATGAATTATTAAATTGAGTATTATTATGATAAAAGTGAAAGATTACGTTTCCTCCCCATTCTTCCATAGGTAAAGTATCTGGAATCATTATAGATAACTTTATCATGTTAAATCCAACGTAAATTGGGATTAGAAGATTTTTACTAACATTTCCTGGAATGTTGGTTTGAATAGGTAGTAAATTACTAATATTCATACTCTCAAGTGTACAATTAGATGAAGAATACAAAGCCAAGTTGTACGTTTGCGTTTGACCATTTATTGCTTGACCAAAATAAGAAAAGTCAGATGATATTTTCCTAGGTGAAAAAGTCAGTAAAGGTGTATTATTCAAATTTTCAAGTGTATCATAAGCTTTCGACATATTGAGAAGACCGTTACCTTGGTGTACTGGTGAAGTATCGTTCATAAAGATCGCGGATGAGAGGATGGCTGTCTTCACAATCGCTGGTGGAATATTAGGATATGCTTGACGTAATAGAGCAACTGATCCTGTTACAAATGGAGAAGCGAAAGACGTCCCCGAAACATTTTTAGGATCATTTCTATGATCATACGAAGGAATGTAGACTCCTGGAGCTACAATGTCTGGGCCTAAAGTACCTACTGGTCGTGGGCCTACAGATGAGTTATATGGAATAAAAGTCTGATTGTAAGTCATACCAACAGCTATAGCCTCATTGAAAATGGCTGGGGAAGTAATACTACTGCCAAATGGCCCACTATTTCCCGCTGAAACAATTAGAGAAATATTCCTATCGGTTAAGCTTGATATCAACGTGGAATTGATGGCCATTATATCTGCAGACCCCAGAGATACGTGAATAATAGATACATCGAAAGTTAAAGCAAGACGAATTCCACTTTCGATATTTTCTCGAGTAGCTACACCAGTTTCATCTGCAACTTTAATGCTAACTAATCGGGCTTCAGGAGCAATTTTGGATATAATACTCCCTACAAGTGTACCATGACCAATATCATCGTAGACGGACGTATTGGATACTACAGTCGAACGA
The DNA here is from genome assembly GCA_019057635.1 of Candidatus Heimdallarchaeota archaeon. GTDB lineage: Archaea > Asgardarchaeota > Heimdallarchaeia > Hodarchaeales > Hodarchaeaceae > Hodarchaeum. The sequence continues at coordinate 2,910 of DXJL01000127.1, read as the reverse complement.
TTGATTATGGTATTAGGACGAATCCAAGGAGTATTATTTATCCCAGAATCAAGAATGGCTATGGTGATATTTGTTCCATTTATCCTATCATTTTCTAATGGATAGATAAGATTCAATCTTTCATCAAAACTTTCGTTTATATCCTGAATATTATTTATTGAAAGGGGTGATTGAATACTCAAGAGATCAGATGAGACAGAGGAAAGAAATTCATTCTGATTGGGAATGATAGAGCTTCTTTCCTTAGCATTAAAATCAGATGAACTTATTTCCCAATATACACTAGGATTATATTCTAAACTGCCTATAATTGGGATACATAAGATTAGTAGGAAAATGAGACTTTTTCTCTTCGGATACCCTTTTCTTCGCATGAATTATCAGCCCTTTAGTAAAATCATACTTGAAGCTTAAATCAATTGATCTATCTGTGCAAGTGATTCGAGAGTACATGTTGGTAAAATTGTTTTTTTCAGATGAAAATCGGAAATCCCTGTTTGAACAAGAATAGTATCCATTTTCGCTTGAATTCCTGCATGAATATCAGTAGACAATCGATCACCAATAAAGACAGCTTTTGCTGAGTCGGAACAGTTCATCTCTTTTAAACTTAAATTGAGTAAAAATGGATTAGGTTTTCCAATGATTATATCAGGCTCTCTTCCACAAGCATTGGCTAAAGCAGCAATTCCTGCACCTGCACCTGGAACTAATCTATCAATAGATGGAAAGCTATTGTCGGGATTGGTACCTACGAATTGTCCATTGTTATTCAGAATGACCCACATGGCATCAGCTAACTTAGTCCATGTTAATTTACGATCCCATCCAATACAAACCGCCTGTAAATCCTGATGATAACTTGCCGTCACAGATATTTCGAGGAGCTCCAATTCCTCCTGTAATCCCTTTTCACCAATCATGAAAATTTTTGATAGGTTGTTGTTATTAAGATAAACAGCTGCTCCATACCCCGAATTAATGATGAGATAATTTTCTGGCTGAAAACCTAATGAAACGAATTTCTGGTAGAATCCCTTTCGTGACAGACTTGAATTGTTTGTCACAAATCCTAATTGATATCCCTGATTTTCTAAATTCTCTAGTGCTTCTTTAGCTCCTGGAATTGCCTGATTCCCTCTCCATATTACCCCATCACAATCCATTAAGATATGTGTCTTTCCTCGTAAATTATAGGTCAATTTAAGCTACCTACTTATTCAAGAACTGATCAAAAAATGCAATAGATTTAAGTTGAGTCCTCAAACCTTTATCAACTTCTAAGAGCTCATCCATAAATTTATGCGCTTTTTCAGGCTGACTAAGGACAAGCCAAGCATTTAACAACATCTCAAGATCTTTTATCTGAGAAGGGTCTTTTTCTACCATTGGTTGGATTAAGTCAATCGTGCGACGAAAATCTCTCAAATCAAACGCTAATTGAGCAGTAAGACGTTTAGCTGTTAGATGATTAGGGTCGACTTTGACAATTTCACTTACTATCGAATATGCCTCTTGATATTTTTTTTCACGAATAGCCAGCCTAGCTAGTTGTATCTTACTTTCTTGAAAAGAAGAATCTAACTCAATACTTTGCTTAAAACACCTTTTAGCTTCACTAAACGATTCCAATTGAATGTAAGTCATACCCAGATAATATCGTAGAACAGGATTTGTCTTATTCATCTGAATGCTATCTTCTAATGATAGTTTAGCTCTATCCGGACGATTTGTATCAATGTAGAGATCTGCCAGTAAAGTAGAAATCTCTAATGATGGTTTTCCAAGTTTTTTCGCTCGGAATAGTGCATCTATTGCTTCTTTTGGTCTCTTCATCTCTCTAAGTACTCGTGCAATGTTAATGTAAAGACTTTGAGGAGGTTTGGTTGATCGGTACTTGGCTATTACGCTTCGATAATTATCTAACGCTTTCTGATATTTTTTTGTGGCATGATACCCAACTCCAATACCATATTGAGCATGATATGAATCTGGAAAACGTTCTAACACTAATGAATAGATATCAATCGCTTTTTCATATTCTTGATCATCCAATAGTATTTGTCCCAGAAGGAGCCCAGGATCGGGATGGTTTGTCTCCTTTAGTGCTTTATGAAGAACAGCTACTGATTTCTCCCCTTGCTCCTGATCTTCCCAGATTCTTGCAAGTTCGATAGGTATTTTTGCAGAATTAGGAAATTTCTTTCTAGCAGATTCTAATACCTTGATAGCTTTCTTGAACTCCTCTTGTTTCTGTAGACTTCGGGATATAAGGATAGGAATTTCATCATTCGTCTTGTTAAGTTTTACAGCACGATTGAAACTTTTTTCTGCCTCCCGATAGAGCTCCAATTGATATTCTACCAGACCTTTTTTTAACCAAAATGCATCATTTTTGCTGTCAATTTGAACTGCTGTTGAAAAAGCACTAAGTGCTCTAGATAATTGTTTCAAATTAGTGAGAGCGATCCCGTAGTTAGCCCAAACTATCGCATTATTTTGTATTTCTTCATCATTTAATGCGAGCTCGAATTTCCTCACAGCTTTTTTCCATTTTTTGTTATTAAGTGCAAAGATTCCAGATCGTACAAGTTTAACGGGATCTTTCATTTCTTTAATTCGAGGAGGCACTATCATTCAACAGTTACGAGAGAATTAGAAGGGACTAAAAAGAACTTACTAAGGAGGAGAGAAAAATCAGATTTTTGTTCCTGACTTGAAATTACACTTATCTTGCTTTATAATTGTTTCTAATTTCAGCCAATTCGACCTAGTAGCACTTAGGTAGTAACGTTCTTTATTAGTATAATTACTCCACCATTTCTCGGGCCTTTGAGAGAGCAAAATACTAACAAAGACCCCGGAATGAGAAAAGGTGGAACCAAGTACTGATAAAAAGGCGGATGATGT
>DXJL01000126.1 GCA_019057635.1 Candidatus Heimdallarchaeota archaeon | reverse complement strand
GCAGGGATTGGTCCAGTTAACATCAATTGTGGATCATCCCCAGCAACCGCTGTTGATAAAATGCTTACAAGAGGTTTGAGTCCTAACTCATCAGCCTTTTCTCGGGCCATCAACATCACTGCCGAGGCCCCATCAGAGATTTGCGACGAATTACCGGCAGTTACTTTACCATCTTCACGAAAAACAGGCTTTAGGTTTTTCATTTGTTCCCAAGCGATGTCAGGATCATCAAGACATACTTCTCTTACTGTCTGATCTTCGGCTACAGTTCTCATATCAGTTGAGCCATCTGGATGTTCGATTTCAACTTCAATTGGAACCACCCTTTTTTCATGTTCCTTTTTATCTCGCATTCCTTTTGTTGCTTTTTGATGTGACCACAAGCCGAAATGATCCATATCTTCTCTTGTTAATTTATATTTATCTGCTACTTGCTCTGCAGATTCTCCTTGCACAAAACTCATTCGCTCTTGTAGATCGGACATACGATTGGAAAACTGGGCGTGTATTTGTTCAACATCAATGAACGTTCCAAGCTGTATGTCAATTCCCATTGAGTAATGGGTCAGATTTTCGACCCCAGCTGCAATCATAATATCGCCATCACCAACTTTGAGTGCATTCGTGCAAGTATTAATAGCTTGTAGGCCTGCATTGCAATAGCGGTTAACAGTAGCACCAGCAACAATATCTGGAATGTTTCGAGCCATTAGCTGTGCAACTCGCGCAATATTTCCACCTTGATCTCCAATCTGGGATAATATTCCAACTTGGACATCCTCAATTTCATGAGCGTCAAAATTACTTGACCTTGCTTCAACTCTATCTACAAGAGATTCTAATACGTTTACTAGCATATCTTGTGATGAGGAATTTCTATAATATCCCCCAAACTTTTCCATTTGGGCACGGCTGGATTTTCCTGTGGGTAATCTAATCGCCTCTACTACTACGACTTCTCGGACTTCATTTCTCTTCATCCATATTCCTCCAAGTAGAATTCAGATTGACCAATTAATATAGAATAATTTCTCTTAAATGTACCCTCACCTTTAAGAGGATGTATGCAGTCGTCATATACATGCTTACCGACGACATTTCTGAATTTCAGAGGAGAACCAGTAAGCTTACAGTAGCTGTACTACCTGATTTTTATATAGATGTAATGATTAACCCACATAGAACGTTTAAAGATTTGAAAAAGCAACTACAAGAGGTTTATGCTCGTGGTGGGGGTAATATTATCGGTACGGAAGTGAAGTTCGTTCCAGGAGGAAATGGAGGAAACGTGGCTAAAACCCTTGCAGGACTAGGAGTTGAAACTACATTTCTTACTCAAACTTCCGAATTCGGGATCAAAGTGCTAGAATATTTCATGCACCCTCTGGGAATTAATCTTGAAGTTACATCCACAGGTAGTATTGCAAGTTCGGTTATTTTTGAATTAGCATCTGGAGTATATGATAAATCTAATATAATGCTTTCAAGTGCAGGTAGTGTTGCTAGTTTTTCCTCTTCTTCACTTACAGAAGAGCAATGGAATGCACTTCGTAAAAATAGGGTTATAGCTATTACAAACGCACAAAATCTTGAGCTAGAAAATTTAACAGAGGGGATTCTACAGAATACCCCCAAAGAAATTATTGTGAGTCTGGATTTCTCTGATTTAACACCACACCTATCTAGAATTGACGGATTCCGTGACCGTTTATTGGGGCATCCAATACGGCCTCCAAATCTCGTTTTGGGAAATGAGAATGAATTTCGTCTCTTAGCGAAGCTACCAAAGGCATCTATTACAGAAGCAGGCCAGGCATTATCATCTGATTTTCCAGAAATATTTTTTGCTTTACACACAGCGACTCAGGTGTACTTATGGCATAGAACTCACTTACTTGCAACTCAAAAATGTCATCTTGTAAATTTGCAGAATGTAACTGGTGCAGGTGACGCATGGCATGCAGGTTTTCTTGTGGGATGGCAGGTAGGATTATCGTACAAAGATGCCATGGCTTTTGCCAATGCAGTGGCTAGCTACCAATTATCCGTAGGAAAAGTTGGTAAATTAGCTGATATCCTCCGATTCATGAAGGATACACCGCTACAAGAGACAAATCACAAATAAAAAATGACCTGTATCACTTATATGGGTGAAGGATTATTTTATATATACAATATTTTACAGCAACTTTTAAGACATTCCGCCAAGTATAAGGGATTAAGACATACGAGGTAGCTACATTGGGAAAAGATAACACTGTATTGGTAGTAGGAACGGGTACAATCGGAGAGCCACTAACTGGTCTATTGAGTGACAAAAATATCTCGAAAGAACTGGGAATTGATGAGATAATTTTTTATAAACATTCACCCCGCCTAACCGATCGTCCTATGATAAAGGGATTATTATCTAAGGGTGCTAGCATGGCAACACAGCAAGAAAAGTTTAGTGCTTTTCGTGAATTGGATGTGGAACCGGCGTATACCTTTGAGGAAGCTTT
>DXJL01000015.1 GCA_019057635.1 Candidatus Heimdallarchaeota archaeon | reverse complement strand
TTTTACCACAACTTCATCGTCCTTTGGAGTAGATTTTTCTACCTCTGTGAGCTGAAGAACCTCCGGTGACCCATATTTTGTGCATACAATCGCTTTCATTTTCATAATTTCTACAACCCCACAAATTTTGGATTATGAGCGTGTGTTTTTTGGTTCTTGTTTTGAGAGAAAGGTTAAAATTTCACAATTATCTGAAATGCTTTGTTAGGTTTTGTTATTATTTTCCATAGTGATGATTACTTTACCGAGGGCTCGTCTTTCTTCAAGATACCGGAAAGCCTCAGGAACCTTACTTAGCGTGTAACGCTTATCTATAATTGGAATGACTTTGCCTGCTTCAAAAAGATCTTTTAAAAAATCTAAATCCTCTTTAATGTTTGATTTCCATTTATCGATGCCCATCCTCTTACTCCCTGTATTGATGCCTAACCTCTTGCTTCCAGTCTTTGAAATCAATGGACCTAAGATCAAAGCTTGAAAAATTGCAGACCTGGAACCTCCGACCATGATATAAATTCCCTCGGGACTCAAAGCACGCTTGTAATCGAAAATCGAATGATGTGCTTGAACAGCAAGAATCAGGTCATAATGTTGCCCATTTTTGGTGTAATTTTCTTTCGTGTAATCAATGACATGGTCTGCACCAATGGAGCGTAGCATATCTAATTTCCTTGTACTATCCACGCCTGTCACTTCAGCCCCGAATGATTTAGCAATTTGCACCGCAAATGTACCCATACCGCCACCTGCACCATTGATCAAAACCTTTTGTTCTGGCTGAATCGGTCTTTTCTCGCGAAGACCCTGCAGGGCGACGATTGCTGCTTGAGGATAGGTCGCGACTTCCTCGTATGTCATACTGGCCGGTTTCAGCGCTAATGCATTTTCGGGAACACATACATACTCAGCAAAAGCGCCAAAACCACACAGGGATGAGTCCCCAAAAACTTCATCACCTGGCCGAAACTGCTCTATGTTTCTGCCAACCGTTTCAACCCGCCCCGCTATATCAGATCCAAGAATCTTGTATCTTGGTTTTAGAGGCCCAACAATACGGGCTGACCATGCACCCCTCAGATATTCAAAATCAGCTGCATTTAGGGATGCCGCATAAATATTTATTAACACTTCATCGTCATTGGGAGAAGGTTTCTCTACCTCTTTTAATTCAAGAACATCCGGAGACCCATATTTTGTGCATACAATCGCTTTCATTTTCATATATAAGAATAAACATGTTTAATGTTAATAATATTTTGACTCAAAACTAAATCATAAATTAAAAAAATAGAAATCAGTTAATTATTAATGCTTGAAGGATAATTTGGGGTGTTTTTCTACTCAAGCGGGAAGTCTAATCTAGGTTCATGTTTCTAGCGAGGGCGCTATACAGAGTTGTCAACAAATAAAAGCATAGGATTTCATAGTGAAGACAGAGGATATGAGGAGAAACAAGAAAGGAAAGCGAGTTTATTTGAATGAGGTACAAATCCAAGACTTGTTGAAACAGTTGAATACGTTCTTTGAATCCTTTGTTGAAATTTCTAGAATCAAGGTTGTTGATGAGCAGATCGTTGAAACTCTAATCTATGTAGAAGCCTTACTGCCTGATAATATCTTAGAGGCGAAAAGATTGACTAGGCACCAAGGATTGCGATGGTACAGTAAACCCCTGAAGTTTCCACGCGTACAAAAATCGCGAACAATGAAAGTATGTTATCATTACTATTCTTGTTTAGATCCAGTTCCATGCATACTAAATAGTTAGTACATTAAATCCCATGCTTACAATTAACAAAAATTTGTCATAGGCGGAAGGGTACGTAGGCACACTAATGAGATTAAAACCAAACCAGAATATAGCTACGATGATGTTTGCCCATCGAATCACAGGATACGTCAACGTCAGGGACAGGACAACCATAACAATCGGAATTACCATTAATATCGCGATTGGCAACCACATTCCCTGAGTTATTTGCTTACCGTGTAGCGTGCTGTCGCCACTCATTATTCGGAGCACATCCCCCAAAAGAAAAGTTAACGTTGTAGCTACCCATAATCCTGAAAGGATTATCATCACATCTTCTATTATTCAATCACATCAATAGTAGACAATTGTCCTTACTTAATATTTCAGGTTTGGATTTGGGACTGAGTTTTATCACCTACGCTTAGTATAAATTTTTCCTTAAAAATTGTAAAATTAATGGAAGATAAGGACCGACACATGTTTGCAAAAAAAGAAAGATAAAATGATTATAGGCGTAGTCGCGGTCATATTATGCGTTTCCATAATTCTGTTTTCAGCTCAACAATTCATAAATCCTTATCGCAGTGTCTCAGAGGTAACTACCGATAATAACGCCTTTATGAATCAGCGTATACAGATGATAGGAAATGTAGTGAACGGGTCTATTCAGACTTTAAGTCAAGAGATAACCTTTACAATAACTGACGAAACATCCGAATTAAACGTGGTTTATTCTGCCGCCACACCTCAGAACTTTATCGAGGAAGGCGAATTAGTGATTAGTGGAAGATTGATTTCAGGATACACATTCGAAGCCAATCAAATACTAACAAAATGTCTCTCTAAGTTCCTGCAAGGAGCAAGTTAATCAGAGAAAATATAATCGAACACCATGGATTATAGAGACGAACAGGGCAAACAATTAAAGAGCGTTGGTTCTGAGTTAGAATAGTGTGCACTAGCACTCATCTTACATGCGCATTTATGTTATTTTAACAGAGTACTATAGTGAGTTAATATGACTGATCACGATTTCGAACCGTTTACTAAATTGGTTTTAGATAATAAATGAGTTCAACAAGCAGGGTTTCTTTGATGATAAAGATGTATTAATAGTATCAACAAATAGAAGAATTATTTGAATTGAGTATCAATACTAGGGAATGTTTTCTCGGAAAATGGCCAGTTATAAAAAGTAGGGTTTGAGAGTGGTATCGATAGCATAAGCTCTTTAAGAATAAAGAGGGTCTGAACGAACTTAGATTAGGGATAGTAATAGAACTATCAACATTTAGACATAAAATTATCAATGTCTTTTTTTAAAAATTATGATGCCGTAAATACGTTATATTAAGAAGTATCAGCTCTTTTACTGATTCATAAAGAATTAAAAAAAGATTCACAAAAGTGAACAACAAGCTAAGAAAAAGTTAGCCCATGAAATCACAAAATGTTTCTAAGAATTAAAAATGATGCCTCCATTTTCATGTTTCTGTCCTCAGAAAAAACAATGAAGGATTAATTTTTACAGAAATTCTCAATTTAAAAAGAAGAAATCTGAACGAGGTAACTGTTTAGAAAAAGAATTTACTAAAAGATAATCAGCACACCCGCTCAGGAGCTGTAATTTCTTTTACAGTAATCCTCTGAATTTCTCAAACGTATCGACTGCATAAACTTCCCTTCCACAATTTTCACATGTTGTTGTATTGCCAGACACAGGCCACCTTATCCTTCCAGAACGTGTGGGCATTCAAGTGTCTGTACAACTAGTCCTTTATCGAGTAATAGTTTTGCCAAGCTTGAGAAATCCACGTTGTATTGGACTGTTTCCGTTCCCACCATCATATCAGAGACAAACATACCTCTTGAGGGGTTGATGACACCCTTCAGTTTATCATCAACGATTAGTTGTGTAAGGTTGTTTATGATGTACTTGATTTGTTCTTGTTCACTCTTCAAATATCTTAGTTTTGAGGCGAGATTGCTGATTTGAGGTAAAAGCTCTGTAAATCTAAATTTCCCTCGTGATTTTGCATATTCAAATAATAGTTTATCGAAAGATACCTTTGTTTGATATTTACTTAGTGCGTTTTCAGCCTCCTTTTTCCATTTTAATGGTTCTTCAACTTTTAGTTCCCAACGGTCACCATAAGGATTATGATAGATATGAAGAACGTCGTGATGAAACAGCGTTCCTACTCTTCTTATTTCAAATCGGCATGGAAAATCAGAAAAAAAATGTCCCAGACCACTCCAGTTGTTGGTTTGTATGTTTTTCTTCGGAATCTTAAACCCCAACCGATAAGAGACATTGTCCCGGAGATTTCAACTCCAGATCCATCCTTTGTAGACGAGTCTTTTTTCTTAGTTCCATCACTGTTAAATCGGTATGACCGTACCTTTGCATTACTGTCCTTGAGGATAACAGTGGTTCCTACTTCGTCACCAAATATATCTTTTGACAACACCTAAACGCCGAGATATTGATATAATTTTGGTCGATAAAAGATTACCGTAACCACTGGCTAATTTCATCTGTTAATTCTTTATGGGTTTTTTATAATTAATTTGCGAGTTGACTCAAAAGACTATTCGTTTTCTCTCCTCTCTCTTCCTCGTCAGTTGCTTCGTTTTTCACCGATTCGGTTATTATTTTCTCTGACCTAAAACTACTAATAGACCATCTCTAATGTAGCTTATAATAACAATAGCTAGCTATGTGAGACTAAAGTACATGATTTTTAAATATTTCTGATCAAATTCACTGTGTGGTCTATATGGAGATAATTTTCAATCAAAACAGTATATCTGTGAATAGTGTGAGTCTAGACAAAGAGTTCTCAGATATAATAGTAAATTTAATTGTGGATCGACTTGGCAGAGTTAAAGTGTACACTGGTTCTGATAAAAAGATGTTATCTTTCTTTACGACTCTGGAATATCTGCCTCCTGAATTATTGTTAGCTGTGTCTGAAAAACTAGAAAATGAGACAAGCAACAGATTCTTAATTGAAATAAATAAGAGAATAGAACCCATAATAAAATTAAGAGCTCTAAGAGTTAGTGTTCACGCTAAAGTGTCTTAGGTCATTAAAACACGTGGCTAGCTAGGTGCTTTTCTACTTCACGTTCGAAGCCCACTCGAGGCTCCAAAGTACTTGACAATCTGTACCACAAAAGTACCTATACTTCCAGAAGCTCCATTGAAAAGGACTTTTTACCCGTTCTGAATACTTCCTTTTCAAGAAAAATTCAACGCTGTAAGCCACCCAACAGGAACGACGGCCGTTTCCTCATAGGCCATATTGACCGGTTTTATCACCACCAACCCATCTGGCAAACAAACGTACTCGGCATAAGAACCAAAAGATGGCCCAAAAACTTGGTC
>DXJL01000125.1 GCA_019057635.1 Candidatus Heimdallarchaeota archaeon | reverse complement strand
TTTACGAGAAATTTTTTCCTTTTCTAAACCAGCCTTTTACGGAGTTAGCGAAAAAAGAAAGAGAGAGGGTTAATATTAATCGTTCTTTACAGGAGTATAGCAATTTAATCCTAATTTAATATCTTCTTTACCAATTCCCTTATTACCTGATGTAGTAGCAATAATGGTCGATTTACCACTACCAGACTTTCCAAATGTCTTAGTTAAATCAATCCTTATTGTTAAAATATTCTCATCAATGGTTACTTTGACGTTTTTACCAATTTCTTCAGTTGTCACTTTTTTTTCACCGTTATAATTGTTTGAAATAACAAGGAACAAGATATCATTGCAATCTTTGTTCCGTCTGAGTATAAAAAAAGAGATAGACCATTTATATACCTAAGTATATACTGTTAAACATGCCCCGAACCCTTTAACAGCCTTTCATTGTGATTCCTGTGGCACATTACTAGAATTACCAATATGTATATACTTTTCCTATCTAATCCAGCCTTTTACGACAAATACAGATATTTGAACCATTTAATAGATATCAATTTTTAAATCAGGAATTTTTTGGAAGTGTTTATCATTTCGTGTTAAAATTGTCAATTGATAGAATTGAGCTGTTGCTCCTATTAAAACGTCAGCATAACCTATCTGTTCTCCTTTGCGAGTTAGATCAGCGTCGATCTTAGCAGCAGCTTTTGCTACATTATAATTTAGCTCTAGTCCACTGAATCGGGCTAGATCGCCTTCAGCTTTTGACAATTTTTTGTCGATTTGATTTAGTTTATTTCCAAATAAATAATAAATACCTCTTAGATATTCCTGGATCGTAATAGCTGATATGAAAACGACTGAGTGCATTCTATCTATTATTTGCGCCATTTTCACTGCTCCTTCGTCATTATTGACCAAATCAATGATAAAAGTCGTATCTGCTAACCACACATTAATCAACCATTTTTTCTAATAGTTTTTTCGTTCGTTCAATATCCAATGCTCTCTGATCTTGGAAAGCACTTTGAATTTCACTCCATTCTTGATAGCTGAACGTTTTAGTTCCGGCTATATCTGACAACATCGATTTTGGAGGTAATAACCTCTTTATCACGTCAGAAAAACTTTCATTTCCTAATTTGAGCTGATTCAATACTTTGTAGATCTCATTTGAAACAGCAATGTTTTTTGCCATTATTGTTCACCCATCTTTTTATATGCATATGCATATATAAATAATCTTCCCAAATCAAAATTTTGTTACGAAAAATAAAATTTCGCCCACATCTCACCCTAGTATATACTTTTGTAATCTAAACCAGCCTTTGACGGAGTTGATAATAATCTAGAAAATCTTTTATATAAGTTTAAACATACACATAAACATGGTATCGAAAACAATCACAGTGAAGGAAGCAGCTTATCACGCATTAAAATCATTACAATTGGAAGGAGAGTCTTTTTCAGACACAATATTACGGATTTCTGGTTTATTTGGAAATTTAAAAGATTATTGGGGAGTTGGAACTAAATCTAAGAGTGAGTATGAAGAAGAACTTAGTGAAATTGAACAGAGACGTCAGAATTTTTTCCAAGGACGATAAAACCATGAAGTTTCTAGATACTTCATTTCTAATTGATGTTATAAGAAAACATGCTCCAGCTAAAACACTTTTAGATGATTTGGACAAAGAAGGTCCTCATGTAACAAATACAATCGTAGCTCATGAATTCTTAGTAGGAGCTTTTGGAGCAACAAACTCGGAAATGGAACTGAAAGTTCGCAATAACCTTTTAAGTAGGATAGTTATACTAGATTTTGATTTAGCTGCTGCAACTAGATCTGCTATAATAGAAGCAGATTTACGAGCCAAAGGCGAAATGATAGGGGGAGCTGATATTCTAATTGCTGGCACCATGATTTCACGAGGAATTTCTACAGTAGTAACAAAGAACACTCGTCATTTTGAAAAAATTCCTCAAGTTAATACCCAATCTTGGTGATTACAGTCTGATTTTCTTTTTCCCCACTATAAGTATATACTATCCTTATCTAAACCAGCCATGGACGACGTTTGCACTAATATATCCTTTAGCAATTCATTATGTGTGAATGCAATTATACTAGGTTTCAAAATGGTGAACCTAGATTTTTTTAAAGGAATAAGTCCATTATCTTTTGAACTAGATTAATACTTCTTGAGCACCAATGTCGCTTATCCAACGTTTATTGATATTAGATTAAATAAATTTTAATTAAAAAACGGATAAAACCAACGTTAACCAGCACAAAAGGTTAGGTGATCATTTTGTTCCCCAAGTTTCAACTAATTGTCGGGCTTCTTCAGTATATTTGAGATACGGACTGTGGAACCATCCAGTGTTGTTAGCGCTAGTTGAAAAAATAATATCATTAAGAGCACCATTTATTTCAGCTTTCTCACCTGAACTTAATGCAACACCTGTAATAATGATATCCTCTAATTTTTCCCATAAATCACGTCTTAACTGAAGTTTATTTATTAATTGAATTAGTTTACTGATAGCTGGATAGGATTCTCCTCTAAAAACATATGCAAATCTTAAATTACCCCGCGTCTGCATAACCAACCGCAGATCTCCCATTACCACATGATCAGCTGAGGCTGAAAAAACTTCTTGACTAAACATTTCGAAAGCTACTAAGATTTGTCCGATCAAACCAACTTTTTTAGAGTAATTTTGGTCAAATATTCTTGTGAAAAGAGTTAATCCCCCATCAGTAACTATAACGAACATAACAGGATCTTCGGGTAATGGTTGCATCGTGGTACTCTGTACCCAAGTTTGAGGTAATTTCTTCGCTTCATTGAAATATTCTTCCAAGTTAACTTGCGTTATACGCTCTTGAATGGAATCTTCTTTACGACTTCCCCATTCATACAATTCCAGTGTTTTTTTTTCTTTCTTCACTTTTTCTATCAAATTTCCTAACTTTTTCTCTTCTGCAATTATTTGTGCTTTATTAAGAAGTATTTGAGCATGTTTCAAGTCATTCTTGACCATATTTACTCTAGATTCAATAATAAATGAAGAAACAAGTAGTGGTAGTAGATTGAAATATTCTGCTTGTAGTCGACATATTCCAATCCATGCTGAAATTTCCTGAAATATTTCTTCTTGTTTGCTAGAGACTTTTAATTCCAGCATCAATAACTCGCAAAGGTTTAACATCACCATAATGAATATAGGATTAGTAGAGAGTAACCTTTCTGTGTGTTTTTCTAGAATTTCACGTAATTTGTGTTGAGCGAGGAATTTGTCAATTGTCCTATTGCTCATCATAAGAACAATAGCTTCACAAAAGTGATATCTTAAGGTAATCGTCTTAGATTCATGACTCTGTTGTATTTTGTGCAATTGACTAAGATAATGAACTGCGTTCTCTGCATCATTTCGTTCTTGAGTAAGTAAAATCAGATGATAGAGATAATACGAATCAAAAAGGGGAAAAATCCCACCATATTGATTACGCTGCACCCACCCTTTTTCTAAAAAACTTCTAGCTAGATCTAGTTTTCCCATATGCTTCCAAATGACCCCTAACACCAAATAGCATCGATTTATGCCATCTCGCCAGTCAGATACCAAGAATAAGTTAAAACTTTGATTAATATTATCCATAGCTAGATCTAGTTCTCCTTTCAATGAATTTATTTTAGCAATTTCCTTCAAATTATAAGCAATTGCTATTTTACAGTCTATTTCACGATTTAAATTTATACTACTCTTGAAATATTCAAGAGCAAGATCTAACTTCCCTAAATCAGCATAAATGGTTCCCAGAGTGCTTAAAAGACGTCCTGTTTCTGGTTTATTCTCTTCTATATTCTTTAAGAGTTCTAGACTCTTTTTATAAAAGTGTAAAGCACGGACAAGATCACCTTTGACATGAAGATGCCATCCAACATCTTGATAAATTGGTGAAAAAGATGTGAATATATTAAACAATTCATTGTATTTCTGGTAACTATCTAAAGCGAGAAGAAATTCCTTCTTTAGTTCAGATGGTACTCTTAGCAAATTTTGACTTAATTTTTGTTGAAACTGATTTGTAATTTTCCAAACTTCAGGACAGATATTCCGTGTATAATCAGGTAAAAAGGCTTGTTGGTCTTCTGGTACTGATATAAGGGCGAGTACCTCGTCATAACTCATTATTTGTCTCAATGAATATGTAAAAATTGTTTTAGTCCCCAAACTCTCCATAAAAGCCATTGCTCTTTTAAAATTGTCAATAGCAGTCACTGGTTTTTTATATAATAATAAATAAAGCATTCCAAGGGCTGTATATGATTCTATAATTCCTTGTTCATCAATAATTTCTTTCCTGATTGCCAAACTCTCATTAAGATAATCTTGTGCAATATCTCTTTCAATTTTCATAAAAAATAAGAAACCCTTAAGATATTTGAGATCTGCTTCACTTTTCTTTAGATCTAATGTTGATTCGTTTACTAAAGAAAGTAAGAGTGCTTCTCCTCTTAGAATAGTTTCTTCTAATCTTGTCAATTTTTGTAGAGCAAGAAATCCGAAACCACGACAAATTTCTGCTTGTAATTGCTGTAGCTTCTCACTTAGAGTTGTACTCATTTTTAATGCTTGCTCAGCAATTATAAGTGATTTTTCTACCTCTCCCTTCTGCTCAAAAATTCTGCTTTTAAGAATTAAACCATTTAGTTTATCACTTGGGCTTAAATCCTCTATCGCTTCTAAGGCTTGATAGTAATTCCCTCTTTGGATCAATTCCTTAATTTCAGAGACTTTCAATTTTGTTATGTCTCCCTTATCTGATAAATTCCTTGCTTTCTTCTGTCATCAAGAGAAGCAATTTCGATTTAATTGATTAAAACTACTTCATTTATAACTTTTTCAAGCCATTACTAATTAATTCATTTCTGATAGGTGTGGATTCAATTCTCTAATTATGATCAATACTCTATTTTATGACACTCGTTTGGTAAATTCCTATGTGAAATCTTTCATTCCAACGATCTATGACTCCTAACTGGAAAATTCCTAGAAAAATCCTTTCTATTCCATCAAAAAGGCAATTTCCTAAAAATAAAACCAACCACGGACGACGTACGTGATGATTTATCCTATAGTATTTCATTATATGTGAAAGCAATTATTATTAGTCTCAAAATGGTGAATTTAAGTCTCCACTTTTTTCTAGTAGAATTTTAGTTACATATTCCGACAGAAGTTGAAATACGTTTACAGATCTAAATATAAAATCAATTCTCCCATAGGATTCGTATAAATTCGTTAAATTTTTCTGTTTCTCCAGCCATAGATAAATTAAAGGCTTCAGTCTCCTTAGTAAAATAATAATCGAGATCTTTTAAAGAAAAACGATTTATCAACGCTTTTATTGGAATAAGGATAGATTGAGGTTTTTTGGCAAGAACCTCACAGAATGATAACGTGTCCTCGGGGAGGTTAGTTAAAGGACATCTACGAGTGATAATTCCTAATTCTACGGCATCATCTAAGGATAGACGTTCTGGAACCATAAGAATTCTTTTGGAGCGTCTAAATCCGGAATTCAATAATGCCATGGTTAGAGCTCCTGTTGCGGGAAACAATCCTACATCAATTTCAGGGAGCGAAAGAAATGTGTTAGGATTTTCACCTGCAATTACAAAATCTGCAGCTAAACATATAATTGCACCCCACGCAACCGCAGGACCTTGAATTTGCACAACAATTGGTTTTTTTGCTAGCAACATCGTTTTTACTAAACCAAATCCATACTCAAGAAGACGAGGAATATTTTCAGGAGAGGCCGCTAATTGCTGCAACATATTCAAATCCAATCCAGCAGAGAACGCTTTTTCGCCCTCAGAATTGATGTGAATGACATGAACAGATTCATCAGAGTCAGCGTCTTTAATAAATTTGATAAGCTTATCAAATTCTTCCATACGTAAAGCATTTCGTTTATCAGGCCGATTAATAGTAATGGTAGCAATTAGGTCTGTTTTTTCATATAAAACAGAATTTAAAGCAATTTCAGGATTTCTCATCGCATTCACCCTTAGTTTTGATTGCTCAGATCCGTTTAACTTTATATATCAATACGCCTGTAAATATTCCTTCAGCGATGAAATTGAACTGTTCACCGAAAATAAGCTCTAAATTCTATAACCCTGTCTAAATGTCCCATATGGTCTATCTAGAGATTACGATTTATTCTACTCATCTGCTTATACACATTAGTATATATTTTTCCTATCTAAACCAGCCTTTTACGACAGAGTACGAGATTAGGAAAACTGAAATATGTATTTGAACAAACTTGTGGATCAAATGAGCCTAATTCTTGGGAATTTAGACATTTACTTATAAGATTAAAATCTAAGTAGAAAAAACATGGAGTGTATAGAACTAGAACCGTGGATAGAAAAATATATTCCTCCGAATTTGGTAGATCACTTCAAAAATCTACGTAAAGAGCAATTAACATTGCAAAAAAGAGTGATTATCGAGGATCATCCTTCTCTATCAAGGATTTCCCTCGTGGCGGGTTGTGATGTTTCATTTTTTTCTAATGGTGATGCTTGTGCTGGTATGGTGGTTCTAGAGGTCCCTAATTTTACATTGGTAGAATATGTGTTCCAAATCTACACACCAGAGATTGACTATGTTCCTACCTTTCTAGCTTACCGAGAGGCACCAGGTCTGGTGGAAGCATATAAGAAACTACAAAACAAACCAGATCTTATTGTGGTTGATGGAAATGGTATTCTTCATCCTTACAAGCTGGGTGTTGCCTCTCATCTTGGAATTACTCTAAAAAAACCAACCATAGGGGTTGCCAAGCGACTTTTAATAGGGAATGTTGATGAGCATATCCTATTAGAAAATAAAATATCCCCTGTTATGTATAAAAACCAAGAAATCGGAACCGCAGTGATTCCTAATGTAATCTACAAACCAATTTATATTTCGCCTGGACATCTCATCTCTATTCAGACTGCAACATCCCTTATCTCACGCTATACGCGTCAACGTTTACCTGAGCCCATTAGATTAGCAGATAAACTAACTCGAGATACTGTGAAATATTTTAGATACAATTGATTTTGTAAATACTTTTTTATTTTAAACCAGCCTTTTACGAAGTTGGGAAATGCAAATACATTAACGATCTTAAATATCTATAATTAATCATTCTACTATTTATATTATGTCGTTGTAACTTGTACCGTTGAAGAAAATTGAGGTGTAGATATATACCACCGCCATAAGAGAATTGTCAAACAGAAAATAGCAGTAAGCAGAGTAGGAAGAGTCTGAGAATGAAAATATTGAATCAATGCTCCACCTATAATAGGTGTAAAAACCTACTTCACTAGGAAGACCTGCCTATCTTAAGGAGTATTTTTCCAATGTTATTTCTCGATTCAATCATTCGGTGAGCCTCCACAATCTCATTCAGTTGAAAAATTCTTGAAATTGTCGGTGAAATCTCATGTTGTTGCACAAGATTTACTAGATCGTCAAATGATTTTCTTATTTCTGTGTAATTATTATCAAGTAATCGTCCAGCATGGAAAGCTTGAATTCCGTAAGATTTACCTAACATATCTAGCAAACTAATCTTGGGAATTAATTTGTATGTGGACCACCATGTCAATGGATTAAATTTGCTAAATCGAATACTACTTAGACCGACAAATATCAATCTTCCCATTGCAGACAGACATTGAAGAGAATCCCTGAAGACTTCTCCTCCAACACTTTCTAAGACAACATTCACTCCCTTGTTATCAGTCCATTCCATTATAGATTCTTTGAAGTTTTCTTTAGAGTAATTAATAGCTAAATTAATGCCCATTTTGTTAAGCATGGTGATTTTTTCTGTATTACTAGCTGTACCAGCAACCTTTAACCCGAGAGCTTTCGCTAGTTTAACGGTTGCAGTTCCCAAAGCTCCAGCTGCTGCTTGTACAAGAATCGTCTCACCTGACTCAACCCGAGCAAACTTTACTAGTGCAAGATAGGCAGTCATGAATGACCCTGTAAATGCAGCATTCTGTTCTAAAGTATAGTTTGGAATTGCAGGAAGAACATATTTCTCTTCTAGAACGATATATTCAGCATGACAGCCAAACCCTCTTACTACAATTACTGGATCTCCTACGTTAAAATTAGCAACCTCTGTTCCAACTTTTTCCACAATACCAGCTCCTTCCATCCCTAGAATAAACCCCTTCCTTGCTGGAACCCACTTATAAAGTCCTCTTCGTGCCAGTATCTCTGCGAAATTTATCCCTGAAAACTTTATTTTGACCAATACATCATTCGGATTCTTTATGGTGGGTTTTGGAACATCGTGAACTTTTAAAACATCAGGTCCTCCTAATTTCGTTAACATAATCGCTTTCATATTCTTAATATCCTTCTTGGAATCTGGTTGGTTATCCATCACTATATTTTTATATTCGGAATTTTGAGAAACCTCTCTGGAATAGGTACAAGAGTCTATTATTCGTTTTATTAAATGGTAGGTATCTAAAGAATTTAATATTTTTTCTTTCAAAAGTCCTTTATGTAATTAATAGAAGTTCACATTTTTCTCTTCTTAAAGAAATTCGATGTTTTCAATATTTAACAAAGGTTTGATTTGCTAATTTGTTTTTTTCAATTGTAGGTATATACCCCAGTATATATTTTTCCTATCTAAACCAGCCTTTTACGGAATTCAATCTTCTTTACTAGGATTGAATCAAGGATAAGTGGGAGTATCTCTGAAAATAATCAACTTCTTCAATGTGAATCTTTTATAAGAAACAGTAAAATTGCTAAAAAGCACTTACATATCGGTTTAAAACTTTAATTTGCTTCGAGGTTTCATTTCATGTATGTTTTAAAGTTTGGTGGATCATCCGTAAGTACCGCGTCAAGTATTCAAAAAGTAGTAAACATAATCTCCTCTTATCAGGATAATAATCCAATTGTGGTAATTTCTGCAATGAATGGAATCACTGATAAACTCGAGGTTATCTCCCATTTACTAGTTAAAAAGGATACACAGAAAGTATTTAGTCTCATACTTGAATTTTTCAATCTTCATTTGGATTTCATTGATAAATTAATACCTGAGGGTGAAATAAAGTCAGAATTACTTACTGAGTTAAATGAAGAAGTGGTTAATCTTAAAGACGTATGTAAATCAGCCATCATTTTAAGAGAATCAGGTCTAAAGATTCGGGATTATATCCTTTCATTTGGGGAAAAACTTTCTGCAAGAATAATTAATGCCATGCTGCATACGAAAGAGATTCACTCAAAATACATATCTGCGGAGGATCTCATTTGCACAGACGATAATTTTGGGGAAGCAGCTCCTAATTTTGATGTCAGTAATAATAGAATAAATACTTTACATTCAATTTTGGATACAAACACTATTCCTGTTATTACAGGTTTCATTGGTTCAACTAGAGATTATATTACAACTACTTTAGGTAGGAATGGATCCGATTATTCAGCTTCTATCCTTGGAGCGCTTCTTAAGGTCAAAGAAATCGTAATTTATACAGATGTTCCTGGAATCTTTAGTACTGATCCCCGATCGATCTCTACTGCTGAACAAATTACGGATTTATCTTATGAAGAAGCTTTCGAAATGTCCTATTATGGAGCAAAAGTACTTCATCCAAAGACCATATTACCAGCTGCTGAAAATCATATTCCAATTAGAATAAAAAACACATTTGATTCTGAGAACCCTGGGACTCTCATCAAATCAGAATCCAAACCTAATGGCATAAAAGTAATTAATCTTATACCAAATATCTCGATAGTTAATGTTTTGGGAAAAGGAATGATTGGTGTTCCTGGAATTTCAGCTCGTACCTTTAATTGTGCACGCAGCGTTGGTGCCAATATACTAATGATCTCACAATCTGCTGCAGAACAAAAAATTGGTTTTGTTCTTCGTTCTGAAGATGCAACAAAAGTAATCAATGAGTTAAACCAAGAATTTAAATCTGAAAGTGAAAGAAAGGATATTTCAATGATTACCCAGATAAAAGGGTCTATTCTATGTTGTGTTGGCCGTGGTATTAGTGAGAACCCATTAGTTCTTAGACAGGTTTTTGAGGTTTTTGAAGAAAATAATATCAAAATTTTAATGATGGTTCTAGGAGCCTCAGAAATAAATCTATCGATGGTTCTAAGAAAGGAGGATGCAAAAAGAGGGTTAGAAGTACTGCATAAACGAATAATGGAACCATCACATAGTAAGGTCATAGTAGAGTAGTTAAACGCGTCAAAAGAAAAAAATAATCAGAAAAAAAACAGGGGAGGGAAAATTGATTTCTACAGATGATTAGGCAATCAAGAGAGTATTAAAGAAATCCTCTTGAATATGCCAGTTCAGCATTCAAAATAGAACCTCCTGCTCCACCCCGGATTGTATTATGAACTAATAAAAAACATCTAAGATGATATTTAGTAAATCTGATAGGGCTAATACTCACTACCATGCCACTTGATCGTCCTCCAGTTTTATCGTATAAATCTAAAGTAGACTGGGGACGATCCAAATCTTTAAATAGTTTAATCGGTTTGGACGGGGCTGTTGGTAAAGAGAGATCACTCCGAATATGTTCTAAATGATCTAGTATTGCCGTTGGATCAATTTTCGTCTTAAATTCTATTGTAACAGCTTCTAAATGACCGTCAATGACTGGGACTCTTGCACAAGTAGCTAAAACTTCATCAATTTCTGTATTATTAACGATCCTGTCATGATTAACAGACCCAAGAATTTTTCGTACTTCAATTGAAATCTTTTCTTCCTCATTTTCTATAAACGGAATGACCCGATCACGAGGAATGGATTTAAGCCCTTCAAATCCTGCTCCACTTAATGCCTGATAACTACTAACATAAACGTTTTTAATTTGTTGAACTTGTCTGATCTCATTTAATAGCATTGCGAGGCCAGAAACGGTACAATTAGAGTTTGTGACAATAAATCCATTATTATTAAACGAATCTTGATGTGTAATGATCTCAAGATGTTTAGCATTTATTTCAGGTATTAAGATAGGAACATTTGGTTCATAGCGATGTGCAGAAGCATTTGAGAAAACTGGTTTTCCATTCTGGGCTATTTCTAACTCAATTTCTTTTGCTATTGATGCAGGGAGTGCACTGAACACTATATCATAACTATTAGGGGCTAAATTACGAAGTGAACTCATTTGTAAATTAGCAAACATATCTGGAATTTCAAATGACGGTAAGTTCCATTTACTCTTGAGCGACTTACCCTCAGATTTATCTGATGCAACCACTTCTGTTAATTCAAAATATGGGTGTGTATCTAAAAGCCGTACAAATTGCTGTCCTATTAACCCTGTCCCTAATATAACGCAACGTTTCACTTGTTGTACTCCTATCTTTAAATTATTTAGCTCAATTGAACAAGATTAATTCCTAGTACAGATACTTAAATTGACATTTTTGTCTGCTACTTAAATATGTGGTGAATTTTTGCCCATTAAAGAACTTTTTCAAGTATTGAATGTTGGTTTCTATTACTAATTGTTGTCTTTACTTGCCAAAGCATTTCTAGAATTTGACCAATTTGGACCTCGATTCGATGATTTTGTTCAGATATTTAAAAATCTATATTTATTACTCAATGGAGATTGCTTTTGAGAGAAAATTTGTACTGTTGTTTTGAATGAAACAATTATTTCCATTTTTATTTCGTAAATTAATATAAACCTGAGTGAGAGGTGTTCAAAACTTTTATCCCCGAATGTATGAGAGGGAGTGGGGGTGAGAGTGATTGCCTGTTAAAAGGTTATGTGAAACAAGTAGCAAATCGCAAAGGAAGCAGAGCTGAGTATGGATTGCTACTGAGTCGTCTCCAAGAACAGAAGGATGTTCAAGGGGAAAATTGGTTTCTAAACGGGCAATCACGCGTTCCACGGTCTTACGAATATTTTTTTGCTCAATAGTTAATGTTGATCGTGTGACACTCCGAGCAAACACATCGATATAGGGAGTAGCCGTAAGTAAACGCTTTAACGCATCCTTAATTCCCTCGGTACCAAACTCACTATCCGCATATACCTCTATCTCCCGTAAAAGTCCTCCATACTGTTGAGACATCGACTTTAGAAATGATCGAATTGATTCTTCACTTTGTTTGTACTTTGCAGTTACCTGTAAGAATAGTGGTATTCCTAAGGAAGGAACTATTGCCAACAATCCACCTCGTCCCATAAAATGTTGATCTTTGGCTGCACAATAATTTGAGGTGATAATTGGATCTTTAAGACGATGAGGAGTATGGAACACGCAACGAAGGTCTTCTATACGCTGATATTTAGTACTCTTAAGAGTTACTCCCAGATGTCGAAGTACACGCACCACCTCTGTCACTATTACATATTAGATCTCAGATGCGTTGGGAAGGGCTTTCAAGGCATCTAAGAAATCTTGATACGTTTTCGCCGCCTTCCATCCTTTTTCAAGCCCAAGTACCTCCCTTCGATTGGTTCTCCCAAATATATGATAGTGATTGCGTTGATTGGAGGGAATATCCCATAGATACTGGTGAATCCAGACTTTCAACTTGTCTACTAATGGGGCTGAGTTTCTACGCGGTATTGGAAATTTGGAAATGATGTAGTTCAGGCTTAATTCCTGAAAAAATTGCTTCGCTAATTTTTTATTGAACTTTGGGATTTTTAGACACTTACTCTTATTTAAATACGAATAGACTGGAAAAAAGTCTAACACGACTTTTGAGGTATCAATAATCCCTTTCTTGAGCAATTTCACCGCAAGTAAAAAACCCATTCGTCTGAATCCCTCTTCTCCCACATCTTTGAGGAACCGACGGAGACTTGCCCTGGTATATGGATTTCCGGGCGCCTCCAGAATTTGTTGGAGTTCTGGTGACTTGTTCAGTCTTTCCACCGCGTTTTTTTGTGGTCCAGGAGCAAAAAATTTCCACCAAATGACAAAACGTAATTGAAAGCATCTATTGGTTACTGGGCGTCCCCTCTTCTTGTTTAATTTGTCCACTATGGGATACATCCGCTTTAACAGTGGATCAATCTTTTGAAAAAATAATCGTATTCTTTCCAGTGAATAACTATCCCACAGGACGTTTTGGTACAAGTGTTTATAATACTCGCTTCTGACATACACAATAGTTAAAAAAGAGGTAATACTCACCCCATAACCGAACAAGAGTAGTGTTAGGGTCATTTTTGGTCAAATGTTCTCCTCACCTCTCTTGTTCAATAATAATCATGTTATTGTCGGATTATTACAGTCCACTCTTCCCCGAAATGTCAAAACAACGAAAAATAAAATTTCGCGCACATCTCACCCTAGCATATACTTTTCCAATCTAAACCAGCCATGGACGACGTTCGTATAAATATTTTTAATGGACTAAACTTATTGAGTACTTGAGAACTTCCAAATGCTGAAATCCTAAGTGATTGTTTTCCTCTTCCCATTTCATTATGTGAGTAATGAAATTAAAATATTCTCTTTGTGGCATTCTGTTGATTTGAACTCATTTAGACTAAAGAATTTGTGGATTAATTATCCAATTGTTGAATTACTCTTTACGTTGAGTATTCTCGTATTTGTTAAAAAAACTGAATTAATTCTTGATTCGTGAGAATTTTTTAATTCTAGGTATATATTTACGAACCAACTTGTTTCCAAAGGATATATCCGAGAAGAGCGGAAATAGCGAACGCTGATATTTGATCTAGCATGTAAACAGCAAGTAATGGTAATTCAAAGATTAATGCGGGAATATCATTTGTAGCAGTAAATCCAAAATCGAGAATTAAGTGAGAGAACCATGCAAGAGCTATAGGTGATAGTGACCAAAAGTGATCTTTTGCCATTTCCCGCCGAGGAAGGAATATTATCACTAAGTATACCCCTGAAGTAATTGCAAATAAAAGTGGAAGAATTGGGTTATGCCAGAACCCACGATGAGAAAAGAGATAGTCTAGTGACGGATTTCCTGTCTCAACATTAATTATTGCCCAAATCCCATCAATATCAGGGATAATCCCCGCAAAAGCCCCTAAAACTAGGGTCTTC
>DXJL01000124.1 GCA_019057635.1 Candidatus Heimdallarchaeota archaeon | reverse complement strand
CTGGAAATGTTATACCTATTGCCCTTCTTCCAAAAAAATACTCTGTTGATGTTACAAGGATGTATCTAGTTGCTGCTGGTTCTGCTGATACAGTTTTAAATTGGACAGACGAAGGTATTAACACCCTTGTGACTAGATTCAGAAAATTTTGGTCATCGATTAACGAGATTGCTTCATATCCTATTGATAAATCCTTTGATGTAATCAAATCATCATTTATGACACGATCATTCATTTCTGCTTGTACATCCCATCTAAAAGAAGCAGTAAGTCAACTGGGGCAGTATAATGGCCGAGATTTTGTTACTCATGCTTTTCATCTAATGTTAAGAGAGATCGAGTTCTATCAAAAATCTTCGATTGGCATCTCTAAGAAAGAAAGACAGGCAGCTCTTCGATATATTGTCGATCATTGGAATATAATTCTCAGTCCAATGATTCCACATGTTTGTGAGGAAATTAATGAGAAATTAGGATCTACTGAGTTCTGCTCATTAAGGAATATTCCCCAATTAGAGGTGACAAACGAAGCAGCTGATTTAATGCTGCAAACAAATTTCATTAAGGATTTATCAGAAGATATTCAAGCAATTATTGATTTGAAGCGAGATTCTCCAAAAAAGATAATTATTTACGTAGCACCTGAATGGAAACAAGAATTATACGGTGAAATTTCTAAAATACTAGGTGGAGGATCTTTTAATATGGGGAAGATTATGGGTACTCTAAAGTCAAACCCGAAATTCACTCCAAAAATGAAAGAAATTGCTAAAGAACTTAAATCGGTTCGCGGGGATGCTAAAATATTTAGGAAAGAATATGTAGGAACAGAAAAAGAAATAGATGCAATTAATGGGTATAAACAATATCTATCTCAACACTTTGACTGTAATCTAGAGGTTTTCGCAGCTGAAACTAAATCAATCATCGATCCACTAAATAAAGCTTCAAAGGCTCAACCAATGAAGCCAGCTCTCTATATGGATTTTTAATCCCTTAATCACTGGAATCTAGGTTTCAGCCAATATTAAAAGGCGAACTATACCAAATTCTCTTATTCAAGAGGGAAAAAGTAATTTCTCCAAAGCATTCTTGCTTGATAAACAACAATTTCTCTTTTTTTTCAAAAGCCAGTCATATTAATAAGTTCTAGAAATTCTCTATATGAAACAATATAATGTTTAACAACAATAAAAAACACAATAAAGGAGAAACACAAAGTGAATTATCCAACAAACCCCTTATTTAACAATAATAATTCACAGCAAGACCAGATGAATCGATTAAAAGGGACAACAGGATTAGCCTTGAAGTTTAAAAATGGTGCTTTAGTTGTCGCTGATCGTCGTGCATCAATGGGCAGTTTTACTGCTAGCAAACACGCAAAAAAGGTCCATAAGGTCAATGATTACACTGGTATTGGAATTGCAGGATCTGTATCCGATGCACAAGCACTAGTGGATCTATTGCGAAGTGAATTACGTCTTTATCAGCTTGAAAATAATTTCGAGCCTAGTATCAAAGTTGCTGGGAGCTTACTTGCCACAATCATGCATGGAAGTTTTCGACGATTTCAACCTTGGTGGGTCCAACTTTTAGTTGCAGGAGTCGATCGTCGTGGATCACATGTATATGTTTTAGGTCCTGATGGATCAATTTCTGACGAAGACTTCTTTGCAATTGGATCAGGAACCCTACTATCCATAGGTGTATTAGAACACTCATACAAACCTGATCTCGACAAAGAAAAGGCGAAGGATCTTGCCATTGCAGCTTTAAAAACCTCTCTTGCGAGAGATAACGCTACTGGAAATGGAATTGATGGATTGATCTTCTTCAAAGATGAAGATCAAGTAGTAACAGAAGAAATCCATATTGACATGTGAGGGATAAGTCATGTACGATTCTAGAATACCATACGATAAATCTGCAGCAATTTGGAGTCCTGACGGTGAATTGGTCCAATTGTCATATGCACGAAAGGCATCCGAGAAAGGAGCAGCCGCATTAGGCATGATCTTAGATAGTAAAACCATCTTACTCGCAGGTGAAACTTTATTTGATCCATTGGTGGTAAAACCAGATAAAATTCAAAAAATAGATAGTAAATTATTTCTAATTGCATCTGGCCTCTCTACTGATTCAAACCTTCTAATTGGACAAGCACGTTTAGTTGCTCAACAACATCGTTTGATTTACGGAGAAAAAATTTCCATCAGGGCGTTAGCTCAACGATTAGGAGATTTAATGGCTCGCCATACAATTCAAGGAGGGCTTAGACCTTTCGGAACAGCTTTACTCCTAGCAGGCTTCAATCCAATTTCTAAGGAGGCAGAACTGTTCTTTGTAGATAATGGAGGGTCTTACTTTGCAGTAAATGCTTATGCTGCTGGAAGTGGGAATGAACGAATAATCGATGCCCTTCGGAAGGAATATAAGCAAGGCATTGCAGTCGAAGCTGCAAAGAAGTTAGTTCTCGAAATTATCACAAATGCTCTGAATAAGAAAGAACCTCTCACCGAAAAAGAATTAGAAATCCGAATTTTAACTGCAGAGTAATGAGAGCAAATTTAAGATGGTGGTAACACACCTCTTACAATCCCTTTTTTCCATCATTGGGGAAAAAATATATTCAAAGATCATTGCGACTTTTTATGAGATATCTTGAGTCAAAAACTCTATTTTGGGAAATTTTATGTCTAATCGACCAATGCGGATACTATTTCTGGCAGACCTCCATAGTAATTTGACTGCGTATCACGCGATTCGCGATGAGGTTCAAAATCAATATGGAAAAAACATCGACTATACAATATGCTTAGGCGATATCATCGGATATGGACCATATCCAAACGAACTCGTTAAAATCTCTGAATCTTTTGATTTAACCATAATAGGAAATCATGATATTGCTTGTGCAACAGGAAACGCTGACGGTTTTAACCCTGACGCAGCAAAAACTGTTCTTTGGACTTTTGATCAATTAACAACTTACAATAAAACCTATATTTCCATAATAGCTCAAAATGAATATAAGGAGATAGAAGAGAATGGCGTCAAAATATATTTGACACATGCCTCACCTAAAGAGTATTTGACCGATTATATCTATCCAGAAGATTCCAAACAACGCAAGGATGAACTTCTTGATATGATAGGTGAAAATTTACTACTCATTGTTGGTCATACTCACATTCCGTTGATATACCAGAATGAGGCAGGAAAAGTCATCTTCAATCCTGGAAGTGTGGGTCAACCACGTGATAATGATCCACGCGCGTCTGCTGGTATAATGGAAATATCTCCTGAATCTACGATTAAATTAGATTGGATCAGGGTTAATTATGACATCAGAGATGTCGCTAGAGAAATTCAGAAAGTCGGTTTACCGATTCGTTTAGCTGAAAGACTATTTTTCGGGCATTGATAGTTTAGAGGTAATCCTCCTCATCGATAGCGCTCTGTACTCTCTCTATTTTAATAGAACGGCCAATTCTCAGTTTTTCGAAAAATTTTATGTTCCCCTGTTGAATCTGGCCAACGATATTAACTGGATATGCAATTTCTTTGCTAAGTAAGAAGACAATTAGAACGTGACTTTGTGTCCAATACCCGATGTCCCCCTTCCTTACAAATTTCTTTGCGTTTTCAGGGCCTGCTCTGCCGATCTTAAATGGAAAATTTACTTCCCCATTTCGAACCACAATTCGTGTTTGAATAGCATTCCGAAGTTGATAATTAATTAAAGCCACTGTACGGGATGCAATGTCACGATCTAATATACCACGACCGTATTCATTCTGGCCAGCGATGGAAAATTCAACAAGTATGTGATTCGAAGCCATCTGAACGTTACCTGAATTCAACCACTAGAAATATCAGTTTACTGAATTTTTTTATTTCACTGCTTTCCGTGAAGTGAGGATTTAAATTATATAATTTTCTAGTCAAAATGTGACTGTTATTCAAGAAGAATGTTAATTAGGTGAAAAAAATGGAAATACTGAATTTTTTTGCCCAAGATGCGGGCACAGATGTTATGCTACTGTTTTTTGGATTGTTTGGTCTGATACTTGTATTGATTTATCTCGTCAGTGGAATTAAGATTATCAAAGAATGGGAACGGGCACCTGTTCTGCGACTTGGTCGATATCAAGGCTTAAAGGGGCCAGGATTTTTCTGGATTATTCCTGGTATTGATAAAATTCCCTCAATCATTTCCACTCGAATCCAAACTTACTCCTTCCGTTCTGAACAGAGCTTAACCAGAGATAATGTTCCCGTTACTATTGATGCTGTGTTGTTCTTTAAGGTTGTAGATGTTGAAAAGACAATCTTAGAAGTTGAACACTATCAATCCGCCACCCAGTGGGTTGCTCAAACAACATTACGAGAAGTGACTGGACAAGTCGAGCTGGATGAAGTATTAGCTGAACGGGAGAAGATTGCCAGTCATATGCAAGAAATTGTCGATGAGAAAACTGAAAAGTGGGGTATAAAAATCATGAGTGTAGAAATTCGTGATGTTGTCGTCCCAGCAAGGTTACAAGAAGCAATTTCCCGTCAAGCGGAAGCTGAAAGGGAACGACGTGCTCGTATCACACTTGCCCAAGCAGAAAAGGAAGCAGCAGATGGAATGATAGAAGCAGCTAATAAATATGCTAAATCACCAATCGCTATGGAATTACGTTGGATAAACTTGCTATTTGAAGCAGCAACTGAAGGTGGAGCAACCATAATGATGATACCTGCTAATATACCTATTGCAGGATTTTCAGGTGCGGGTAGCCTAGGAAGACCATCTGGAGATGGAGGTTTACCACCTGTAGGTGTCCTTGGGCTAAAGAAAATTCCCACAAAGGATAAGAAGAAGGCAGACGAATAATTCTTCTAACCCCCTTTTTTCTTACTTTTTTCTTTTTAATATTCTAATTAAACTAATTTTACACCAAAATTTTCTTCTTTTATAGTTGAGAATCTCGCCAAACAAATAAATACAAAAGTGTGATTTCCTTTTTTACTGGGAAAGAAGGACCTAGATGAACTAGAATGTCTGTACAATCTTATTTTATTCTTGGACGACCTTTGAATTCCGTATTAGCTGGATCTGCAGTCGCCATAGGTGCTTTAGCGGCTCTATCTGCTCCTTTGACGACAACTCAAATCTGGTACATTGTATTTGGATGTATTACGACTGGATTCATTTCTGCATATGGTTATGCAATTAATGACATATTTGATATCGAAATTGACAAAATCAATGTTCCCCATCGTCCTATACCTTCTGGTTCTGTTAGTTTAAAAGGAGCAAAATGGTTTTCTGTTATTACACTTGCACTAGGGTTATTATTTGCTGTTTTAATTGACTATATTGCAGTCCTTTTAGCGTTGAGTGGAGGCATTCTTCTCTATCTTTATGGCGCACGCTTCAAACGATCGGGTTTTCCAGGTAATTTAATCGTGGCTTTATTAGCTGCAATTCCATTCGTTTTCGGAGGGTTCGTTACCCAGAGCTACAATACTCTAATTTATCCCGCCTCTTTTGCCTTTCTAATAAATTTGGGAAGAGAGCTCATAAAAGATATAGAAGATGTATATGGTGACAAATTAGAGAATGTGCAATCAATTGCTTTACGCTATGGAGTAAAGCCTGCTCGAAATCTCGCATATATCATCCTATTAAGTCTCGTTGTTGTAATCCCATTTCCAATAATCTTAGGATACTATTCAAGTATCCCATTCTTTATTGCCGTTCTCTTGATTATTGGATCAATTCTGTACACAATCCCTCAATTATTCAATCAACCAGAAGACCTGATTATCCGCAATACTACCTCAATAAAACGTATCCTCAAGATTTGTATGACCATTGGTGTCTTTGGCTTTATGTCAGAGGGAATAATCAAACTTATTCAGTTTACATTTAAGTAATTGATAAGTGTAAATCAAAGCATTACTTGAATCATTTCAAAAATTAATGTAAAAGGAATGACTAGTAATATAGAGGGAGTCATATCTCCTACAGGGATATCTTTTATCTCTAATATCCGAATACCTAATCCGAGAATTAACACGCCTCCGACAACACTTATCATCCCTTGAACCGATTCACTTAGCTGGGGACCTACCAGCACTGAAATCAATGTAATTGAGCCCTGGTACACTAATATTGGAACTACACTAAAAATTACACCTATTCCCAGTGTTGCCGATAGCACGATTGACATTATTCCATCCAATCCAGATTTTATCAGTAATAAATCTAATTCTTGACTAATGCCATCTTTTATTGATCCAAGAATTGCTAGCGGTCCAGTTTCAAAAATGATGGAAGCAACAACAAAACCCTCTACAAAAGTACTTTCTGAGTTTTTAGCTCGATCTTTAAACCATTCTCCCAGCTTTTCGATGTTATCTTCAATCTTGATCAATACTCCAATTATCCCACCTAGAACTAAAGAAAACATTAAAACTAGGAATTCCATTTCTGATAAAGGATACTTCAGAAACATTTGAACTCCAAGCATCATTGTCAATAAACCGATACTTTTTATGGTGATTTGTTTCATTTCATCAGAAAAGAATACTTTTCCCATAGTAACTCCGATTATTGTTCCACATATAACAGCCAGACAATTGATCAATGTTCCAAGCATATATTACTCACATTTAGTTCCTTTATGACAAAGTATATAGGAATTAAACAACTGCATTTTAAAAACAATTAGGCAATCCAATCGAACCCTTCATATATCAAAGGAGAAAAGAACAGTACCTGTCAAGTAGGCTGATTGGAGTCGATTAAGATGAGCATATCTGATAAAAGGGTACGTAAAAAACGAAGATGGGGTAAAGTCTTCGAGTATACTAGTTATGAACGATCATTACTCGTAGGTGACGAATATAACGCTATGCTGAAAGATCTAACCACTGAATATGAAAAACGGAAATCTATCGTTGTTACTCCTCAGGAAATAGCTGCACGTAATGATATCCGCGTTTCTGCGGCAAAGCAACTATTAACCGATTTGGAAGAGAAAAAAATCTTGAAAAAAGCGTTTTCAAATAGACGATTAACTGTCTATATGAAAGCATGACATTTTTATTTCCGATTCCCAAGGGGGGAAGGGATAAAAAACTATTTGGATTTTCTACTTTGAATCATCTGTATTTTTTTCTCTAATTATTATGGTGTAATGTTTTGATTTTGATGAAGAACATTGGATTAATGAAATCTTTGCTGCGTACTGGTTGGATCCGAGCTGGAGTTCCAAAATGTGATATTGAATCTTTAGCAGATCATTCTTGGGCTGTTAGTATTCTTACATACTTCTTTTGTGCAGAGGAAAATATCTTAAGAAAAACTCAAGTAAATAAACCTCTTCTTAACACAGAAAAAGCCGTGTTACATGCACTTTTTCATGATTTTCCTGAATCTGAGTATATGGATATTGATAAAAGTATTTTTAATTTAGCCGATCCTCAAAAAATTTCAGCCTTTCTTCAAAATATTGAGGAAGGGGCAGTAACACGTATTACCAACCAGTTAAGTCAAGAAATAGGAGTTTTATTTCTAGACCTAATGGGAGACAATGATACGGAAGAATTTAGGATTGCTAGAATTGCTGATCATATAGATGTTATGAATCAGGCATCAGTATACTCGAAAAAACAATGGATTACCCGAGAACAGGCAGATTCATTTCATTCCTACGCGCTAAATGAGCTCGAAGGCTATCAAACAGATTTTTTATTCCTCAAATCATATTTGGAGAGAGAAGGTTATCTTAGAGATGAAAGAAAATAATTTAGTTTTATTATCCTGATAACCCTGTATATTCAATAACTTTTTGTATAAAATTTTCGCAATCTTCCCTAAAGTTATCAGATTCAGGGAGCTTAATACTAAGTTTGAATGCATGCGCTTTTTCAAAGAGTGGATAGAAGCTGGAAAATTCAGAATCGGTTCCCCAAACTTCAATAATTTCTTCATGAATATCAGGTTTCACAAGATCCATTTTGACAGATTTTACCCCTGCTTTGTAACAAGAAAGACCAAAAGCAATATCAATAATTGATGAGCCAAGTAAATAATCAAGTTCATCTTCAGGTAAGCCTTCTTCCTTTGCAGTTTTTTCTATCTCGAAGAATTGGGATATAGAATCTTCAATTAATAATTTCGCAGCATCTTGAATATTTTTGTTAGTAAATTTAAGATCTTTGAATAGATTTTCACCGTAGATGAGTTCCCCTTCTTTTGCATAAAGAGCATGAATGTAGGTAAATACATGTTCAAATTTTTCCAAATCTGAGATATCATCTTCTTTTAAAATCATAAGATCAAAGATGTGAGCGATTTCAGGTGTAACAATTTCTTCCGCGATGCTAGTTATTGCTTCAATTGCGTCCTCCGATTTTTTATTAGCTGTAAGGACGATTAAAAAGTTGATATCACTGTCTCCGACAACGTGCAATTTCTTTGCGTAGGATCCATAAATCATCAGGCTCTTGATGTCTTTTTTCAATTCAGGAGAATCTAACAACTTTTGACTGACTAATTTGACCAACATTTCATATTCGCTTGACTCATCCACAGAAATTCCGCTTGAGCTCTCACTCAGATCGTTTTCTTCCATCGAATTTACCTCTCCGATTAATTCTTTTATTAGCGCAACCGAAGACCTTACTTGAGTTTTCATTCCCGGGTTTTCTGCTATCACATGCTTGAGAACCGAGGTTAATGATGCTTCACCTTGATCAAGACGTACTTGCATTGCATATTCACGAATAAGTTCTCTTAACTCTGATTCTTCCATGATAAGACCTCTATTGATGAAAAGAGACCCATTAGGTCTATTAATTCTCTGATGATTTTAGATTTTATAAAGATTCGATTAGTATAGAAATTTTGTAGATTCAGTTTTTGCTTGTATGACCAATTCTCTCATATCATTCTTAAGCTTATTGAGTTCTGCATTGGGAATATCAGAATGAAAGGGAAGGAAATTTAATGCTCTTACAGCACCGACACTAAATACTAAAATAATAAGTTGATAAGCTTTCCTTTCACAGATACACTTGAAACAAAGAGCACACTCAATTTCATTTTAGTAAAGCGTAGGTATGAGTAATGATCGATGCACATGCACATTTATTACCAGACTTCATGAAAAATATTGATACGGTAATAGATAATGCGAAAAAAACGGGTCTTCAGGCTGTAATAAATAGTGCAATTGAACCCCATCAATTTACTTTTGCTATTCAGCTCGCAGAAACTCATCCAGGGTTTATTTTTACCACACTGGGGTTTGCCCCACAGAGGATTAAAGAGATACCATTTGACGAGACAATTGAATTAATAAGTCAAAACACCTCTATAGTTGCGATTGGGGAAGTTGGGCTGGATTATCACTGGATACATGAATCCCAATGGCGAAGTAAGCAACAAGATATCTTTAAACAATTTATAGAGCTTGCGAATACTCTTGAGAAACCATTAGTCATACACTCTCGGAAAGCGGAATCAGATTGCATTGATATTTTGGAACGTTTCGCCAATGTACCTATTCTAATGCATTGTTTTGCAGGGAACATCAGTGAAACAACCAGAGTAATTGATTTAGGATGGAAGATATCAATACCAACAGCAGTAGTTAATCGAAAGAAACATCGCAAGATAGCACGAAAGACACCTTTAGAGCATGTTGTAGTAGAAACTGATTCCCCCTTTCTTAGTCCCATACCAAAAAAGCGTAATGAACCAGCAAACATTAAATATGCCATTGAAGAGTTAGCCAGACTAAAGAATTCATCTATCGAAGAAGTAGATGAGATTACAACCCGAAATACGGAAAAATTCTTCAATATATAACAATTCAGAGATCGAGGCAAGAACTGTGAAAAATCATAAATACCGGGAACCCACTATCCAAAAAATGAGTAAAACTAACTATGATATCCTTATTATAGGAGGAGGTATAACAGGTGCAGGTATCGCTCGGGATGCTGCTCTAAGAGGTCTTACAGTTGCATTAGTTGAGAAAGATGATTTTGGTTATGGAACAAGTAGTGGTTCATCCAAACTTGTACACGCAGGAATACGCTATATTGGCCAAAAAGAGTTTCGTCTCGTTCGTGAAGCATCAATTGAAAGAAAAAAAATCCTTGAAATGGCACCACATATAACACGGCCTTTGAAATTTCTTGTTCCTCTTCATTCTGATACTATTCTGACAAAGAAAAAAATGAGATTAGCAGTCTGGCTCTATGATCTTTTTGCTAATTTTCGAAATTACTCATTTCACAGAATACTAGGCCCTGAAAAAGCAAAGATGCTACTACCAAACTCTATTCGTGATACGAATTTTCAAGGAGCAGCAATATATGGTGATGGCCAAATGGATGATGCTCGATTGACTCTTGAGGTCATGTTGTCTGCAGAAAAAGCAGGAGCTGACATTTTGAATTATTGTTCGGCTGAAGATTTCCATTTACAAAGTCCAGAGGGAATAGACACGGTAACGATGCGTGATCAAACGAACAAGCATGTATTTACAGTCCAAACAAAAACACTAGTTTTAGCTTGTGGTCATTGGAGCGATAAAATGGTACAACGAATCGCCCCTTCATCGCATTCGCGTGTTCGACCTACAAAAGGAGTTCATCTAATTACAAAACGGTTCTATAACCTAGATCATGCCGTTGTTATCCCTGTTGAAGATGGAAGGATAATATTTATTGTTCCATTTGGGCAGAATTTGTTAGTTGGGACAACGGACACAGATTATGTGGAAGATTTTGATTATATTCCAGTAACAAAGGAAGACGTAAATTACCTGATCGACGCAGTGAACTTTTTGTTTCCTGGTTCTCTCACAGAACAAGATATCATCAGTGCATACTCAGGTTTACGCCCCTTAATTCTCTCTAACTCTGCCAAATCAGAATCGGATGTTTCACGAAATCATGAGATTCGCATGGTTAGACCAAATACTTTTGCTATAGCGGGAGGAAAATTTACCACTTATCGAACAATGGCAAAAGAAATGGTGGACAAAATTACGAAAATTCTCGGGGATAAAACAAAATCTACTACAGACAAGGTTCCATTGAATGGCTGGGTTTCAACTAAACGTCAGGGTTGGGACGCTTGGTCAAGAATCGCATGTGAGAATATGATGATCAGGTATAATTTGTCAGAGCAAGTCTCTCAACACTTATTGAGATATGGAGATAATTATATCAAAATGCTAGATGAAGCAAAAGAAGATCCTCAGCTAATGAAAGTTATTACAAATCATCGTCCTTATATTTTCGGTGAAATCAATTATTTTGTTAAGTATGAAAAAGCAATCACTTTACGAGATGTGTTATTTCGACGAACACAGATTCAATTATCATTTGAACAAGGTTTGGATTGCATTGAAGCGATCGCTCACCATATGGGAAACCTATTAGGATGGTCCTCAGAAGAAATAGAAAAAGAAATAAGTGATTACAAGAAAGCATTAGTCTGGAAGAACTGACTCCTTTAACTAATAAACGGTTAATAGGGAATTATTCTTCTTTTGTCGAAAGATACTTTTCAGCATAGACTATGAACAACCAAATTACTTCTCTCGCTGATAATGGCGTTCCCTTTGAAGCTTCAGTGTTCAGTTCATTGATAAGATCATTATGGGCCTGAATATCTTCTAGAGTCATTTTTCCTTCTTGAATTAAAGTAGTAAGAGATAAGAGTCTACCTTTTCCTACTCCAGGACAAACTTTTTCCGAATCCTTTGCCCAAATGAATCGATTCTTAGATTTGTTACCAAGAAAAGCAATGGGGTAGTTTTTACAGGCACGTGGCCGATATCGATAAATTGAGCAATTTGGTCTGGTGTAAAAGACACAATTTTGCCCATTAATTTTCCTCAGACCTGGAATTATTTCACCATCAGTTGTGTGGATAGCTGAGAGAACTAATTTCTTCCGTAATTCAGGACTTAAGTCAGTATCGATCCTGTAAAATGATAATTTTTTCAGGAGGTATTCAAATTCTCTCTCTAGCGCTAAATATAAGCTATGAATATCGAGAAAAGTTGTAGTAACAATAATTTTTGGATCACAACAACAAAAACCACTCTGTTGACACTCAAAATAAAATTCAGGAGGTTTAGCAGAACTCAATAATCATTTTCCTCCAATGGAACATCATATTGACAATTCTTACAGTAAACTCTTGTCGATCTTCTTTCACTTAATGGATCTAGATAAACTTCCATGATGAAAGGTGCCTTACACTTCCCACACCGCTCTTTAGTTTCTTCAACTTTTATGCGTACACCAAGTGGAGGACTATCTGCCATAGAACGATTCACACTTACTTTTTTCGTCGAATTAAGAAAGTCTATGTCACCATGAGATAATTTAGAAAGAGCAACGATGATGATGTTTTCTCCATATGCCTTCTAATAAACCATTGTTTCATCTTTAAAAGACTAGAAACTTGAAAGCTTAGCTCAAATTAGAGAAAAATCGGCTTAATCTCTCACAAAAAAGCAAAATTGTGAATGTTGGTCCGATTACTCACAGAAAAATAGATTTAATCTTCGTAGGACTCTTCACGTAACTTTTTCAGCTTTAACTGATGCGTAACATATCCAGCAATTTGATTCCTAAACCTCTTGGAATGGATATGAGCCACTTTCGAGACTATGTCTTTGTTATGTTCAAATGAATCTGGAGATAAATGCGATTCATATACTTTCACAATTTCTCGTGAAATTACTTTTACTGCGGATGTTCGGACTTTACCCATAATACTCATTATCCTAGTGAGTGTCTCTTCGTCATTCTATTGTTTTATAGTGTTTAGAAGAGTAATCACGCTTCGAGTAACGTTTACTCTAGAAATTTTTAAAGCTTTCAACCACTCATTTCAGGGAATCAGTATCATCTAATTATTCAGGGAGTTAGGGTAATTTTTTGGGTTTCCTTAATCGTTGAAGACTCCATCGATAAGTGAATATCTGTACTTTTTTCTGGTTGCTTGATAACCCAATTCAAGATAACCGTGTTACCTTCTAACGTTGGTAACTCAATAATAGGGCTTTGATCAGGATCAAAAATTAGTTTAGGTTTTCCATATATCTCAAATTTAAGTTCACGAAGTAAATCACAATTTTTTGGTTGAGAGATTTCCCAAGATATTAATATTCGATCATCATAAAACTTGGATGCTTCTGGGGGAGGAAATAACATGAAATCTCGGGCTCCTCATCCTTTCATTTCTTAAAACCTGGGAAATAAACTAATTCGTTCTTCTGATCATATATACAAATCTGATGACTAGTAAGGATTTCTAATGTCGCGATGATCCTAGCGTTCTCCCAAGGCACTAATTGCTCAATCAATGTCAAGGATATTTCCCCATAATCGCTTATTCCATCAGAAACAGCAGACAGAAAAGTTCTGATCTCACTAGATACTGAGAATGGCTCAAAAATATACCCCTCCTCCTTTTTGCGTATAATATTATTCATTTGTAGAACATCAAGAGCGGTTTCAATGTCTTGAATGTCACACTGCCACCATGGCCTATGTTTATGAAATAAGGAAGTGATTTTATGAAGAGGAACTGGTTTTAAGTTTATCCGTTGGTAGGCTAATCCAAATGAAATAAGTTCGGATGCTAATCGGTGAAAGAATTCAGATTTCCCCTTAAAATTCGGTCTTACGAAAAGAGAATCTGGTAAAAGAGAAACCGGTAAATTTAAAGCAAGTTTTAGATCTAATAGGTAGGTAGAAAAATTCTGTGGGAAAAAAGGAATTTTGGCGGTATTTCTTAATCCTTCTGTGAGTAAAGATTTAGCTTCATCATCAGCAGAATCAGAAATCTCTTTCAATTTTTCTGCGAATTTATCATGAAGCTCTTTGGTAGACTTTGGGTTTGGAATAGCGATAGCCTCCAACTAAATAAGAAAGCATTTGAATATTAAAAGGTTACATTCGGAGTATCAATACAAGTGTCTAGTGAAAAGAACCACCACTTATGATACCTAAACCAGAGAAATATCAGGTTAAGAAACAATTATCTATTTTATTTTGTCATTATCCTTCCGTGTTTACGGCCAGAATGTTTTAGAAGATGTGAAAGAGGAATATCTTGGTATCTTCCATCAGGGAGCGTTCTTCGGACTAAAATAGGGAGAAGACGTTTTTTAATTTCTTGTTCGGCGATTAGAAGGGGATCTCCCTGTTCTTGAACTGCTTCCGGAGTTCGTTGTTGTTTTGTTTCCTGTGCTTCTGCTAATACAGGGGCACCCATCGATATTTGCAGAGCTCTTGCTCCTAAAATACGCGCATATTCAAACCTAGTCAGCATTTGAGGTCCAATTTCAATCTTATAATCCACATTCGCCTCTGTCACGGAGTAACCAGCCCAAAATATCATTAAGAATTAAAAACGGTTTGGAAAGCCCAATACCAAACAAGAACTGACGAATTTGCATGAGATATAAGTGAGTTCTTCTTGTTTATTCTTAGGCTTGAAATGGAGAATTAGTCTCAAGCTGGATGATTGAATAAAAAAAAAAGGAAAAAGGGGGATTTTATGTTTGAAAGAAAAAAGACGTAGACGCTTCTTAATCGAAGTCGTCTCCGCCCATTCCTCCAGGACCGCCTGGACCGCCTGGACCACCTGGACCAGGACCAGCACCTGCTTTTGCGGAAATTATATCATCTATTCTCAAAATCATCTGAGCATTCTCACTAGCAGCTGAAATAGCGTGCGTTTTCACACGTAGGGGTTCAGTGACTCCATCCATGTTTTTAACTTTTCCTTTAAAAACATCTACGCCAGCTTTGAAATTCCCACTTTCATGTTCATTTCGAAGTGCAACAATGATATCAATAGGATCTAGGCCAGCATTTTCAGCCAGAGTTCGGGGGATCACTTCTAATGCGTTGGCAAAAGCCTGAACAGCAAGTTGTTCACGTCCTATAAGAGATTCGGCGAATTTGTGAAGTTTTCGACTGACATATGCCTCTGGAGCGCCGCCACCTACAACTACTTTTTTATCTTCAAGAACATTACGCACGACACATATTGCATCGTGAATAGATCTTTCAGCTTCATCGACAACGAGTTCTGTGCCTCCACGAATTAAAATGGTAACAGCTTTAGCTTCAGGGCAGTCTTCAACGAATATCATGTCATCGTCACCGATTTTGGTTTCGTAAACTTTACCAGCAGTACCTAAATCAGCAACTGATAAATCGCTAAGGTTGTTAACGATGGCTGCACCAGTAGCTTTACTCAATTTTTCGATGTCGGATTTTTTGACCCGACGAATAGCCATAATATTCTCTTTTGCTAAGAGGTGTTGTGCAACATCATCAATGCCTTTTTGAGCAATGACTACACTAGCACCTGCAGCTACGACACTATCTACCATTTTTTGTAGCATTGAGGCTTCACGATCCAAGAATTCTTGGATTTTGGAAGGGTCGGTAATACTCAGTTCAGAATCAAACTCTGTCTTTGAAACTTCAAAAGCCTCAGTAATCAAAGCGATCTTTGGGTTTTCCAGATTTTTAGGCATACCAACATGAACCACTTCTTTGTCAAGAACAATGCCTTTAACTAAGATTGTTGCTTCAATATCTTCACCTTCTTTCTTTTCTACCTTGATATCATCGATATCGATCTTACCTGTCCCTGGATCAATGCTTTTAACGGCATCAATTACAATTGATGACAGCATCTCACCTGATCGGGCGACAATTTTTGATCCCATCGAGGTCATAACAATCTCTTTCAAGAGTTTGTCATCATCTGCAGAGACTTCAGTAGCAATTTCGTTAAGAAATTCAATTGCTTTTTCAGTAGCTAGTCTATATCCTTCTACAAGAATAGTAGGATGGATTTTATCACTGGAAATTAATTCTGCAGCTTCAGAAAGCATCTCACCAGCTAGGATAACAACACTGGTTGTACCATCACCAACTTCCTGATCTTGAATTTTAGATAGCTCAACCATCATCTTACCTACTGGATGGGCAATATCAATCTCTTTCAGAATTGTAGCACCATCATTGGTAATAACAACATCACCAAAATTGTCCAAAAGCATCTTGTCCATGCCTTTGGGTCCAAGGGCAGAACGAATTGCTTCAGAGATAACACGAGCCGCAGCGATATTACTACCGACTGCGTCTTTTCCAGTTGTTCGTTGGGTATCGTCTTTTAATATTAATACGGGTGTACCTTGAAAAGTCATTTTTTTTCCTCCTACATCATTGGGGGCATACCGCCCATACCACCCATTCCGCCCATACCACCCATATTTGGGGGCATACCGCCTGGTGCACCACCGCCCGTACTCTTGCTCTGAATGACATCATCAATACGAAGAATTAATTCAGCAGCTTCACGAGCAGATCTAAGTGCTTGGCGTTTCACACGGAGAGGTTCGATAATACCAGCTTTGAAAGCATCCACTGTTTTCCCAGTGTCGACATTGATACCAATGTTAGGATTGCCTTTTTCATGGGCAGCACGTAATTCGACCAAAACATCAATAGAATCAAGACCAGCATTCTCAGCCAGAGTTCGGGGAACGATCTCCACAGCATCTGCGAAGGCATCGACAGCCATTTGC
Source organism: Candidatus Heimdallarchaeota archaeon (assembly GCA_019057635.1). GTDB lineage: Archaea > Asgardarchaeota > Heimdallarchaeia > Hodarchaeales > Hodarchaeaceae > Hodarchaeum. The sequence goes on along the minus strand of DXJL01000124.1, from coordinate 2,454 downwards.
TCACGGCCTATCACTGTTCCTGCAAATTCCTTGAGACCTTTATGAAGTTCAATCTCAGGGCTTCCAGCACCAGCAACAGCCCAAGTATCTTCTAAAACATCCCTGACAACACATAGAGCATCGTGTAATGCACGTTCAGCCTCATCAGTGACATATTTAGTCCCACCGCGAAGAACAATGGAAACTGATTTAGGATTAGGACAGTCTCTTACGTAGATGAGCTTTTCGTCTCCAATTTGAACTTCTTCAATAATTCCTGCTGAACCTAAATCGTCAGAAGATAGATCTTTGAGATTGGTTACTACTTTAGCGCCTGTAGCACGAGCGAGTTTTTCCATATCGGATTTTTTTACTCGACGAACAGCTAAAACGCCTTTTTTAGCCAGGAAGTGTTGGGCTAAATCATCAATACCTTTCTGACACATAACAGTAGTCGCACCAGAGGCAAGAATTAAATCAACCATATCTTGAATCATGGTTTGCTCCTGATCTAGAAAAGCATCCATCATAGAAGCTTCAGTAATGCGGATTTTCGCATCAAATTCTGTCTTCTTGATTTCTAATGCGACATCAACTAGAGCAATCGAAGGATTTTCAACAGAAGAAGGCATTCGACTATTAACTACTTCTTTGTCAATCACAATGCCTTGAATGAGCTCAGAATCAGTTAAGCTCTTACCTTGTTTCTGGATAATAGAGATCATATCTATATCAACTTTATTATCCTCCATCACTGCTTTAGTAGCGGTAACAGCCATGTCTGAGAGTATTTCTTTCGCACCACCCACAGATTTAGAATTCAAAGAAGTTCTAGCAATTGCTTTGAGAGTATCTATGTCATCGGCTTCAACTTTGTTAGCAATTTCTTTCAAAATCAAAGTACATTTATCAGAGGCGAGTTTGAAACCACCAATGATAACAGTGGGATGAATTTTCTGATCAAGTAACTTTTCAGCGCGTTTAAGCAATTCACCAGCGACAATGACAGAAGTCGTGGTACCATCACCGACCTCCTGGTCCTGAACTTTAGCTACCTGAACAAGCATTTTGGCTGCAGGATGTTGAACATCAATCTCGTCTAAAATCGTAGCACCATCATTAGTAATAACAACGTCACCTAACGAATCAACGAGTAACTTATCCATACCTCGAGGACCTAATGCACTACGTACTGCATCAGCCACGGCTATGGCGGCCTGAATATTATTTCGTTGAGCATCACGGCCGCGTGAACGCTCACTTCCTTCTTTAAGGATTATTATAGGTTGTCCACCTAGTTGCATAGTAAATAACCTCATACATTGAATCATGCAACAAACTGATAGTCAATCTCAGTAGAATGAAATATTACTAGTGACTATACAGTTCTTGGGGAGTTTAACACTCGGGGTATCAATTTTTGAACGAATTTTTATTTATTGTTATGTGCTTCCGGACAATATTTGTGAAATATATGTATTTTTTTGTAATAATTTTCAGCTGTGTTAATCGCATCCTGACTGTTTTCACTTAATTATCTAGGAGTAAAACTAGAGTCTATTCTTTCGGTTCCTGCAGGGAAGTTCCAACTTGAATTTTGTGTACACACATAATCTAGAGAAGCATTTTTGGATTTATGATCTTCAGATGTTTATCGCAGCAGGCCTTGCAACTTCGGTCATGAATGTAAAAATAATTAACTTCGATCAGAGGTATACTTCAAGTGATTCTCAACTCAAGTTTGTATGACGAAATTTGAACTTTCACTGAGGTCGATTCTAGAGTGGGAACAAAATTGTGAGGTATTTGAGCAATGAAAGAGAAAGTTATTTAATAGTAAGTTTTTGAGAGCTATCTTGTTCTGCAAAAGTAGAACAAGAATATCTAATTGAGAAAAGGTGAAATAAAAATGGCAGGATTTGCTAGTGCAAGAATTGAAAGATTAATTCGTACAGCTGGTGCTCGTCGTGTTTCCGCGAAAGCTATCACCAGACTAAATGAGGTCCTTACTGAATACAGTATGGATTTAGCTAAATACGCAGTTGAAATTGCTCGACACTCTGGTCGAAAAACTGTTAAAGAAAACGATGTTAAATTAGCAGCTGATAAATAAGCTGCTTATTTCATCTGTTTTTTTTTTTTTTTTTATAATCAGGGAAAACTCTTAATCAAGGAATCTTTCCTTAATTCTGTCAATGACTTCGATGGTCTTTTCTTCAACACCTTTAGCAGTAATAAAGGCAAAACCTCGATCATCGGGGTGAAAAGTTATTTTTCCTTTAGATAATTCGATCACTTGTTTTGCATCGCGCGTTTCTATAGGAATATCTAGATTAGATGCCAGTTCCTGCATGAATAGCTCTCCTTTATCCCAAGTAGACAGTTTAAACTTTGCATTGGCTATTTTTTTTGCCTCCGAATAATTTTAATTGAGAGAAATGAAATTAAAACTGCAATCCAAGAATAAGGAGAAGT
>DXJL01000123.1 GCA_019057635.1 Candidatus Heimdallarchaeota archaeon | reverse complement strand
CCATTCACCCCCAAACGAATTATTCAAGCCCCAAAGTTCAAGCAATTTATTATGACATGTGATAATCTATGACTTTAGTATCTAATGTTCATAAAGATGAAAGGGATCGAAAACAGCCAGTGCTTACCCCCAATGCAATGACTGTGTTAGAAAAAAGATACTTATTGCAAAATGATAGAGGGGAGATCATCGAAACGCCAGCTCAGCTCTTTACACGAGTAGCAAAAGCAATTGCAGCAAATGAATCACGCTATGGTTTAGATCCTGCAATAATGGAAAAACAATATTATGATATGATGGTGAAATTTGAGTTTTTACCGAATAGTCCTACCCTAATGAATGCAGGAACAAAAATCAACCAGTTATCGGCCTGCTTTGTTTTACCCGTAGAAGATGATATGACTTCGATCTTTCAAGCGATAAAGAATGCAGCAGTTATACACAAGTCAGGAGGAGGTTGTGTTGCAAAAGGTACACGAGTATTTACTTCCTACTGTGGTATAGAAAAGATAGAAACAATTTACGATCATTACGCAGACAAAAACAACCCAGTTTCTGAGGAAAATGCTGAGAGCATAGATATAACTGAAAAACCATTACAAACCTTCTCTTTTGATCCTACTAGTGGAGAGATTGTTTCAAAACCGATTTTAAAACTCTGGAAATACAAAATCAATACCAATTCGACTATTAAGATAACTACAATAGGAAGAAATACAATCTCAACAAGTAACTGGCATCCATTTTTTGTTTGGAATGGATCGGATATCATTGAAAAAAGAGCAGACGAGTTACAAATTGGAGAGTATTTGATTACACCTAATAAGAGTGGAATCAAAAATTGGCCCTATAAGGCATATCATGTGATAAATGGGATCGAGTTAAATGAAGATTTTGCTTATTTAATAGGATTGTTTCAGACTGATGGATCAATAGATCACTTTAAAAACACAAAAACAGGGTGGGAGGGGCTTCGTCTCCGATTTTATTCTACTGATAATAATTTGCTTGAGGCTTATAATACAATTCTTGAACAAATTACAGGTAAAAAGTACTCTATCCAGACCGATAACAGAACTATTAAGGGAAAACGTATCCCTTTAAAATCTATAACATCATATAACTCAAGATTAAATGAAGCCATAAAAATAGTAAATAGAGAATTGATTGGTAGTAAATCAAAGAGTGTACGAATCCCTGAACTGATTTTCAAATCCCCTATTCCAGTAATAAGTGCGTATATTGCAGCTGTTCTAGATGGAGATGGTCATGTTATTAAGAATGAGAAGAAAATTCAGTTTTCAACAGGTAGTAAAGAATTTAGCGAAGACTTAAGGTCATTATTATCGGTCTTGGGAATTAAATCAAGATTTCGTGAGAGAAAAGATACCAGGGAATCTCGACAAAGCCTCACATATGAAATAACAATTAGCGGAAGAGAAAACTTCCAGTCATTAGCAGATATAATACTTGAATATTTAGTATTAAATAATAAAAGAGAGCGTATTACATCGCATTTGAAGAGGCTGCATTCTTCAGAATCATGTCCGATATCCTTTACAACTTTAGAACCATTTCTTCGGAAAGCTGGGATAAATACCGCCAGTACTGAAATATGGAGAAAATCGATTCAGATTGGGAATAATAAATATTTCTTAGCACGATGGAAAGAAAAGAACAAAATCAATGTAATAAAAGTTGTAGAGCTAATAACAGAGCTTCTTACAATTTACAATGAGTCTTTTACCGAGACAGAAACTAATTTCTTACACAGGTTAACTAGAGTACTCCCCTCCCTTACCACAATTACCAATATTTCATCTGCAGAGGAGGAAACATTTTATGATTTTACTGTCAAAGATACAAATAATTATTTAGCAGGTAATGGTCTTTTTTACATTATTCATAATACAGGATTCTCATTTTCCCGCCTTAGACCGACTAACGATAAAGTACAGACAACTGGAGGAGTAGCATCAGGACCGATCTCTTTTATGACAGTATTTAATTCCGCTACTGAAATAATTAAGCAAGGAGGAAGACGTCGCGGAGCAAACATGGGAGTATTACGTGTAGATCATCCAGATATACTAGAATTCATAGAATGCAAACAAGATCTTAAAACATTAAATAATTTTAATATATCCGTGGGTTTAACAGAAGCATTTATGAAAGCAGTACTTTCTGATACCGATTATCCCTTGATAAATCCCAGAAATAATGAAATAGCTGAAAAGCTCAATGCCCGTAAAGTCTTCGAGAAAATAGTCGATATGGCGTATAAATCCGGTGAACCAGGAATACTCTTCTTAGATCGGATAAATGCAGCAAATCCCACTCCTCATGTAGGAGAAATCGAAGCAACTAACCCCTGTGGCGAGCAACCCTTATTACCGTATGAATCGTGCAATTTAGGCTCAATCAACTTAGGAAAAATGGTTAAAATCGATTCTAATGAAATTTTTGGTTTTAGTATTGATTATGAGAAGCTAAAGCAGATTACTAGGTTATCAGTTAGATTTCTGGATAATGTTATTGATCTCTCCACTTTTCCTTTGCCTGAAATTGAAGAAATGACAAAAGCAAATCGTAAAATTGGCCTTGGAATCATGGGATTTGCAGACCTTTTAATTAAGTTAGGAATACCTTACGATTCAACTGAAGGCACCGACCTTTCTGAGAAGGTAATGAATTTTATTCATGATATTGCCCTTCAAGCCTCTCAGGATTTAGCTCATGAACGAGGATCCTTTCCAAATTTTT
>DXJL01000014.1 GCA_019057635.1 Candidatus Heimdallarchaeota archaeon | reverse complement strand
TGAGATGACATCCACAGTTAAAAAGCTAAAGGACAGAAAAGCAGCTCTCACTATGTATGGTGGTGCATTCTTTGGGCCCTTCCTTGGCGTATGGCTGTCACTTGTTGCGGTACAATACGCATATGTCGGTATCGCCTCAACGCTAATGGCACTACCGCCGATAATCCTAATTCCCCTTTCTCGTCGGGTATTTAAGGAAAAAATAAGCCTCAGTGCAATACTGGGATCAATTGTCGCGGTTGTTGGAGTAGCGCTGATATTCCTTTTGTAGTTGTTTGTCCGCATCTAAAAAAGCATGTGATAGTAAGAAGGCTTATTCATGGTTTTAGTCATTAATTTTAATTTATCGCACTCTTTTCTCACATAGAATTCTGTGCCCCAAATTCGTAGTGTATGTTCAGAATTGCTTTCACTTCCACAGGTAATTATCCTCGGCCCCATAGTTATACAGTCTCTCGTCTCAATTTGATGTCCAGCCAAAACCTTATACAGTTGGGAATCCAAGCGTGGATCTAAAATAATACAATTACCGCCTGCTCCATTATATGCTCGGCTCTTCATCCCAACTATGATACGCCCATCAAAGTACACATTGATTGCATTTATCACTCCAATATCATCGACATATAATATTTTGCATTTGTTAGTTTCAAAATCCACTATCCCAATTCTATTATCATCCAGTCCCATTACGATTCTGCCAGCAGAATATGAACTCATTACACTTATTGGATCTTTTTGCCTACTAAATACCTTAACTTTTTTATTTTCTATATCCCACACTCGAAAATGATTATCTTCGCCACCTGACAATATTTTCCCATCAGAACTGATATTTATGGCCAGAACTGCTCCGGTATGTCCCCTTAGTATAATCACCTGCCCCGCTTGAATATTCCAAATTCTTATTGTTCCATCTAGATGTCCAGTAACGATTTGACCAGAGCGGCTTGAAGTAATTGAACCTGCAGGGGAATCATGTTGCTCTAAGTTTATTATAGTATTTTTGTGAAATGATGTAATCTTCATCCCACCCTCTACATCAATCGAGCAAATGTCTTCTCCAATTATGCTTAATCCCACCACCTTTTTCTGGTGTGTATTACTATAGAAAATCTGGTCATTTAAACCTGAAAGTACACCAATGCATCCATCATATCCGCAGTATGCTATCTGCCCTTGTGTGTAAAAACATATACGATTAATCTTAAAGTCTCCTGCTTTTATAATCTGAAGGAGATTCGGTTTGTTTTCTCTATCTTCATTCAATATTCGTGAAAAGCGAGCTTCCCCACAAGAAAATTTTACAATGTTTTCTAAATTAAAATGTTCTGTTTTGTAAGTGATATCCTCGGTAAGGGCTGATAATTCACCATCCTCTATTTTCAATGATCTAACATTATTTTTAAATTGACCTATCCTAATATAATCACCCCAGGTATCCACCTTCTTTCTTCTAAAGATATCGAGAATTTCCTTGCTGTTTAATCTCGACGTTATTGAATTATCAAGATTGTATACAAAAGCCGTTCCCTCGCGATAAAATTCCGTTTTCTCAATTACTGGTTCCTCTACACATGAAAGACAGGTTTTCACACTTTCCAATCTGCCTTCGCGTTCCTCGAGGTTGAATCTTTTTGTAGAAAATGTTGTCCGAAAATTTACAACGATATCCAGATAACCATTTTCATAAAATACTTTAAGTACCTGGTAAAAGTATGCTTTGTCCAACCATCCATCTAAGATAATAAGTTTTTTGTTTGAATGTTCCCTCATAAAATTATCAAAGAATTCATCCGGGTTGTCTTCACTCTCAGTCAGTGGATAATCCTGATAATATTGTGGGTCAATGTGTTCTTTCAGCAATTTTATGCCAAGCATTTTATAAAACGCATGCACGTGTCCAGGATTGTCCCTCATAAGATACAATAATTCATCTTTTCTCAAACCACCAAAACCATTCTTTATAGCCTCACAAAAATATGTCTTACCTGTCCCAGAATCACCAGTCACCGCCATGACAACAGGTTTTTTTAGAGACATTAAATAGAATATTGTTTCTGACAGTTCATATAAACCTGTACTGCATGGTTTGAGCGCAAGTATGGGTAAAGTGGCTACGTTATACAAATAAAGTGAATGGAGAAAATCAGGTAAATCAAGTTTTCTCAGACTAAATGCAACTTCTTCAAATATCTTACTTTCCTTTGCAGTAAGCAAATTCATTAATGTTATAACTACACCTGCATCTACGCCACCATATTTTTCTTTCTGCTCTTTACCGATCATTCCCATTGCCCAGGCAAGAGCAAGCTTTAAATCTCTATCTGGATTATTCACGTATTCCATAAATATAGGTATTACTTCCACCGCCTCAGCTCCAAGCTTACCGAGTGCCCAAATAGCCTCATACTTTTCCCATTGCAACGGCTGCTTATAACCCTGGGAACCGCTACTTGGATAAACCTCAACAGAATCAGGACATTTTAATACATTAATCAGATGTTTTATGGCTTTCTTCTGTTTTAAATTACCGATAGCATATATTAAATTACATCTTATATTCGTATACTTAAGCTCATACGACTCTAAAGCATTTAACAAGCAATCTGTAGAACGTAAGTCTCTAAGAATACCTAAAACAGACGATGATTTAAATTGCAGGCCACTTGAAATATCAATATCTGGATTGCTAAGCAGTTCCAAGCATGGACGCAAAAGAGCTTGAGGTATTCCTGTCATCATCCCCAAATCTGGATCAATATAGTTGTCAATCATGGCGAAAATTTCATCTTCTTTTTTTGTGTTTTTGAAAGCAATTAACAGATCACTGACACACTGCCTTACTTTTTCTTCCTCTTCAATAATCAAACTTACTTCGTTGAAAATACCCTCAAGTAGTCTAACTTTATCAATAGTGTCTTCTTTTCCTTCGCATAGTGAATTAATTATTTTGTGCAAACTGTTTATTCTAATATCTCCGTCGAGTATTTGATACATGTTTTTTAAATATTTTTGCACTTTTACTAAGTATTGTTCTCTCCTTACCTTACCACTAAAATCCCAATCAGCTACGTAGGTTTCAGTGTTTCTTTTGCTCACATTATATTCAATTAATAAATAGAGTACTTCGCAAATGATAAGCAAATTCCGGGCTTCTCCTTTTCTGCCCGATACGCCTCCAAATATTTTGATAGTGACATCCCAGGAATTTTCATCACTAATAAAGGGTTCAATAACATTTTTTACCTGTTCTAAATAGTTATCATCTTGTTTCGCCTCCCAAATTCTATACCATAGTTCATTGGATATTCTATCTCTTAATGATTCAGGGTTTCTCACCCAATTACCATGGACATCTAAATAAGTCAATGTAGTAGGATCGAATTTTTCTAAAATGTCTTCTAATATCTGCAATAAATTATTAAGTTGAGGAACATGCATTTTTTCTTCTCAGGTTTACGAAGATTTTATAACAACCAAATTTTTCAGATCATCCTCCAAATGAAGCGGCGCAATTAGTAACATCCACCCTTCTTTGTAAGGATCTGTAAACAATTTTGAATAATCTCTCTTTATTTCTTGATTCATTGCTATAATTTTTCCACTTACCGGTGACCAAATCCTGTGTATCTGATTACGAGAATCCGTAATCCATAAGCAACATTCTCCTTGATATCTCGTTTCATTTTCTTTAGAACCATCAATAGAAATTATTTCCTTAACTGTGTTAATAAGAATATGATGTATACCTACGCGCACATTACCATTCTGTTCTACTTTTGCCCATGAATTCTCAGGGATACAATAGTAACCTTGAGGTATAGAAATTTCTATGTCCTTTTCCGCTGTTGATGTCACATCGGCGCTAAGACACTCTCTTTCCAAAGCCCTGGATACCAAGCTACGCAATTCATTTGGGGTGAATGGTTTAGGTATGTAATCAAAAGCACCCAGTTTAATAGCCTGCACAGCCGATTTTATTGAAGGATATCCAGTAACCATTATTATTATTATTTCCGGCCTTTTCTCTCTCACAGTTTTAAGGAGATCCATACCACTTATTCCAGGCATCATTAAATCCACAATGATAATATCTGGTTTAATTTCTTCATCCTTCTTCAATGCCTCCTCACCACTGAGTGCAGTATCCACAAAATACCCTTGATTTTCCAATGCCGAAGCCATACTCTTGCAAACAGGTAATTCATCATCCACAACTAAAATTTTTGGATTATTTATCATCTCTATCCTCCTCTTTTTTAAACAACACATCTTTCTTTTCTTCTACTGGCAAACTTATTACAATAGTAGTTCCTTTACTAACCTTACTCTGGACATCTATTGTACCGTGATGTTGTTGTACAATTCCATAACTCACAGAAAGACCCAATCCCGTTCCTTTCATACCTTTTGTAGTAAAAAATGGGTCAAAAATCTTACTGATATGTTCTTCAGAAATACCACAACCTGTATCGGCTATCATAATCTCCAAATAAAGATTGTCGGTTGACATCTGCGAACTAATGGTCAAAATTCCATTCTTCGGCATTGCGTCTAATGCATTTAATATAATATTTGTAAATACCTGTTCAATTTTATTTATATCTATCAATACATTCGGTAATTTTTCATCTAAATTTCGATTGACTTTGATATTATGAGCCAAAATTTGACTCTCAACGAGCAATAGGGTTTTTTCAATTACTTCATTAATATCGGCAAGTTCCTTCTCAGGTAACGATTGCCTTGAAAATTCTAAAAGTCCCCTTACGATACTACTGCAGTGAGTAGTCTCATCAATTATTAATTTTAGATTATTTTTAAAACGATCATCTTCTTTCAACTGTTCTGTTATAAGATGACTATTTATTAGAATTGATGTCAGAGGATTATTTACTTCATGCGCTATCCCGGCAGCCAATTTCCCCAGTGAGGTTAATTTCTCTGACTGGATTAGGTAGTCTTGAGCTCTTTCTAGTTCCTTTGTTTTCTCTTCTACTTTTTCCTCCAGGGTTTTGGTTAATGCCTGATAGTTCTCAGTTGCCTTTTGAAGAGCTGTGGTCATCTGATTAAAAGAAGCAGCCAACTGTCCAATTTCATCATGCGACTTTATTCTTACCCTGTGAGTCAAATCACCTTTTGCCAATCTATCAGTAGCTAATGCCAATTCTTTAATTGGTTTACTAATATTGGCAGTAGTAAGGTATGCAATTACGAACAATAAAACTACACTCAAGAACGCAATTCCTAAGAAGTTTAATAAAACACGATTTTTTAAATCAATGTATGGTGCCTCGAGAATTCCCACATAAAGCATACCGATAATCTCTCCTTTTAGGTCCTTTATTGATTCATATGATGTTATATACCATGCATTTACTACAAATGCTCTACCTATCCATGGAAGTCCTTTTTCTATTACCTGATTATATACCTCTTCAGAAACTCGAGTTCCAATAGCCCTTGTCCCATCATCCCTCATCACATTTGTAGAAATACGCAAATCTCCTTGAAAGATCGTGGCTGTTCCAATATCATGTCCTTTATATTTCTCACCTTTATAAACTATGTCTTTAACTTTATCTACAATCTGATAATTACGATTAAGTAAATTCCCACCATATAATACGCCAATCAGTTCGCCATTATAGCCAAAAACTGGTGCAGCTGCTTTAATCATCATACCCGAGGTCTCCTCGGCCTCTGTTCTTGGTCTTGCCTTGGGCGTCGGCATTAATTCTATCCTGGATTGCGCTGCAAGGCCATTACTTTCTTTTTCTAAATCTTCTTTAGATATAATTTGGGTAGCTACTACTGGCTGTTTCTTCAACAATACCCAACTCACTATTTCGTCATTTACATTATCACCATAGATTACAGGATTGCGCGCTCGTGTAAGAATTCTTCCTTGTTTATCAGTCAGGGTCAAGATATCTAAAGATTCATCT
>DXJL01000122.1 GCA_019057635.1 Candidatus Heimdallarchaeota archaeon | reverse complement strand
TGGAAACAAACAGGGGGAGAGAGCGACGTATAATCCAGCCAAGAAAAATAACGGAAGGCCAATGGAATTATCAATGAAGATACCAAATATATACATAAGTTTACGTTCGCCTTTTTAACATTTAATCTGCCCTTATCCAGCTACTCATAACTGATTCGGAAGTAATTCCTGGAGGGTGGTCAATATATTTACGTATACCCTGACTATTGAAAAACGCCATGGTTGGTATAGAGGTTATTTGATACCGTGAAGCCCCTTTTGCCGTTACATCGCGCCCTACAATCCAATCCATACCATGATCAAGGGAATAACCTTCCAGAACACTTATAGTATCATCAGATTCGATTGAGACAGAGATAATATGAACATTTGGATGTTTAACTTGTAATTTCTGCAATTCTACTATCTGGGTTGCACAGGGTTGACACCAAGTAGCAAAAAAATCAAGTATGATGGGTTCACCCAAGAAATCAGATAACATTACTTGTGAGGAATTTAACAGTTCAATTTGAAAGTCAAAACCATCAGTTAGTTTGACTTCACTCTCTGTATTTTGAGTGGAAGGTAGGGATCCAAAAGACAACAGTAGTGTTGCTGCAATGGCCACAATTACGACCGCCATAACAACTGTGGTGGGTTTGACAGAATTTCCTGAAGTTCCACTAGAAGAAGCCATTGATTTTCGCTTGACTTGAATTGAGTCTAAAGAGTTCAATACATCATCATACTTCTCAACCTCGGTTGATGTATCGCTGCTCACTTCTTTAGGTGGTATCTTTATCGATCTTCGTGACATAATTAACACTTATAGCTCTTTAAGAAGAATTTTTCCTCCCTCTTTTTTGATTCTTGTGATACGATTTACACCAATTCACTAGTAGGAGTATATCTTCACCAATATAGTTCCTTAGCAGGAGTATATTTCTGCGTATAATTTTCCGCTACCTTTCCATCGGATAATCGTACAACTCGGTCGCCTAGAGGGCAAATAGCAGGATTATGTGTTACAATGACTACTGTCCGATTTTGAGCTTTACCTGTCATTGCCTCCATAATTTCTAACACATTCCTACCAATTTTGTAATCTAAATTTCCTGTTGGTTCATCCGCAAGAAGGATTTCTGGTTCTTTAGCTAAGGCACGCGCAATCGAAACTCTTTGTTGTTCCCCTCCACTTAATTGGGCTGGGAAATGATTCATTCGATCCTTTAAACCGACTTTTTCGAGATATTCCTTCGCTTTTTCACGAATGATTTTCCCATTAAACGAAGTGCTCCCATCTGATTGTTTCACACCGATAAGATCAATAGCATACTCAATATTCTCAAGAGCATTTAATCGGGATAATAAATTAAAAAACTGAAATACTACTCCAATTTTCTGCTTTCTGAAAGTAGTTAACCATTTCGCAGATAGAGTTGACACGGGAATCTCATCAACTGTAACTGTTCCTGAATTTGGAACATCTAATCCACCTATCATATTCAAAAGAGTAGTTTTTCCTGCTCCAGAAGGACCATATAGGATGACTAATTGTCCTCTATTGATCTCCAAATCAATACCATCTAGAGCGACTGTTTTCGTTTCCCCTAATGAATACTCTTTTGACAAATCTGATAATTCTATGAACGCCATGATTCTGCCTCCTAGACGACTCGCTCCTTTGTCGCTTCAGCCAAATTCAAATTCAAGGCACTACGTAAAGGAAAGAATTGGGTAATAAGAACACCGATATAAGTCAGGATAAAACTGGTGAAAATGGTATTGTTGCTTATGAAAAGCTTTATACGGAAAAATTCCATATCAAGAATCACTCGCATAAAGAACCACAACATTATCCAACCGAGAATTAAACCAAAAACTGTCCCAAGCAAAGTTATAACAGTATTTTCGACAGTGACATTTCTTATTAATTTTCTATTGCTCGTTCCTATAGTGAGAAGAGTAGCGATTTCTCTTTGTTGTTCTTGAAGGTTAATATATATAGTATTGTAGATAATAGCACAGGAAAGAAGTACAGCAAAAATTGCGACGATATATATAATGTTATACAATAAATCAAGTAGATCGAGTAATTCTCCTCTTTGTTCTGCCTTAGTAGCAATATTCCTGATATTGTAGCTATAGTTTGCTTTAATCTCTTCACGTATTAATTCTAAGCGTTCTGGGGTTGGATTCTCAATCTTCAGCAAAATTGTATTCGCAGGTTCTCCAGGAAAATTACTCACCTCTACTAAATGATCTAAACCGACAAATGCGACCAATCCATTAAATTCGTCAATAATCCCGTTAATTTGGAATGTAATATTCACTAACTCAAAATGTGCTCGTAAAGGGGTCGTAGATACCAATTTTGTCAATCTAGGAAGTTCTAATTTAACTTCATCATTCAACCCAACGTTTAATCCCTCTGCAACTGGTACTGAAAGCACAATTCCATCAGGGTTCCAGTCTCCAGCCTCAAAATCGAATGTATGGCCTAAATATCCATTTGAATCATTCATACCCACCAAGCTCACCTGTTTTCCCTGGGTAGATTCTGATGAGGTAACGATCGCTCCAGATAAAAGATGATATGTAATATCCGTAACACCCGCGACCTTTTGTTTTATCGTTCGAGCAATCTGGGACGCATTTGTTGGTATTTCCGAAAAATCGATACGAAGATCCCAATCCTCAGATACATCATAATAGAAGGTTAAGGAACGATCCATAGATTCCATCATCCCGAATGCCATCGAAATTAATGACACAGAAACGACAATTGCGAAAACAGAGGAGAAAGTCCTTCTTTTACTTCGAAAGAAATTCCTGATGGGAAGTCTCAGACCTGTTACCTTTGGCCTGATCTTAAACTTATTGAGAATTCGTTCGATCAAAGGAATTTTCCCAGATGTAATGTGTAAAGAAGGATCGAAACGTAGGCTTTCTGCGGGAAGTGCTTGTATAGATCCGCGTACTGGGAAGTATCCTCCAACTAATCCTGTTAAAAGACCAATTATGACCCCAACGATAACAATGGGCCATTCAATCGTAACTTCAGGAGTAAAGGGAATTGTTAACATATCAACGTAGAAAGGACTAAAATAACTCAAGAACAACAGACCCAATATAGTTCCTATGATCGTTCCAACTACTGCTATTGCCATAGATATACCTAAATACTGAAGAATTATAGTTTTTCGATCGTAGCCGAGTGCCTGTGCAACCCCTATATCTTTTCGCTCTGCAACTACCATTCTACCCAGTAGGACGTATAAACCTCCCATAGCCATACCTAGAATGATTATTGGGAGAACAATTCCGAATTCTCGTGCTTCTTCAATGTCCAATCTCAAAAGCCAGTAGGAAGCCTGATTATCAATATCTACCGACTCACTCAATTTTAGATCATAATTTGTCTCAAGGAATAATTTCAAATTGTTAGCAATTTTCTCTCGACTATTTTTAGATAACCCCTCCTTAAGTAAAACCGATATTTCATTTACTCTTCCTTCAACTCCCAACAGACTTTGTGCGGCTTTTAAAGGTAAAAATACTACTCCGAAACGTCGTGGGCTTGGCATAATATCCGCAAAAGAGCCCTGATTAATTAAATACTCAGGTGATCCAATAACTCCAACTATTTCAAAAGGTATACTAGTATCACCAATCGCAATAAACTCCTGAGGGTCTAATTTCCAATATTCTGCAAGATGTGCCTCAACGAGACACACATTCTGATATCGACTGAGTTCTGGAAATGGAGTGCCAGAAATAATTTTATATCCATTAACATCAGGTTGGTCACGATAATTTCCTCCTGAATCCTGAGTACTCATGGCTACAATTTGGCCGTTCTGCCGAATTCCACGAATTTCAAAAACAGTATTATGGACTATTCTAAGCTCATAGGCTTTTACACGCGGCTCTTGTTCTTGAAATTCATTGAGAAATTTGGTTAAATTAGCGTAATCAATCCATGCATCTTCACCCGATCCTCCAGGGTTAGCAGTTTGCATAGTAAAACTAGCCATATTATGATCTTCAAATGCTTGGTCATAAGTACGAGTCATATGCACAAATGCAGTTATCATCCCATTAAATGATGTAATGCCAATTGCAATAACAAGTGCGATGGTTAAGAATCGTAATTTGTGAGCATTAATAGCCCGATAAATATTTTTAACTGTTTTTGCCATTTTTGATCACTTCTTTACCATGATAATTGCTCTGCAGGTATGGGGGTTTGTTCCTCAATCGAATCAACTTCACCTGATCGCAATCGAACTATTGTATCACCGATTGCAGCGATTTTTTGATTATGTGTCACTAGAATTGTTAAAACATCTGAGCGTTCTTTGACCATGTTTTGAATTACTGTAAGCACCTTTTTTCCTTCGTTAACAGATAGCTCTCCTGTAGGTTCATCACAGAGGAGTAATTCGGGACTTTTTGCCATTGCCCGTGCTGCAGCGACTCGTTGCTGTTCACCACCCGATAATTGAGAAGGAAAATGAAAACGTTTCTCGAACAAACCAACTTTACGTAAATATTCTGTTGCTCGTTCTGTAACCTCTTTACGAGACAGATTAGTGGCTAATTCAATTGCATATTCAACATTCTCGAGTGCATTGTAAACAGGAAGTAAATTAAAAAATTGAAAGATAAATCCACATTTTTTTCGTCGATATTTCGTCAATTGCTTTTTTCCCAATCTGGTAATTTCCAAATCATTAACCGTGATTTTTCCATCACATTTATCGATAGCACCAAGAACATTAAGAAGCGTTGTTTTTCCAGAACCTGAAGGACCCAAGACCACAACCAACTTTCCAGTTTCTAAAGATAATGAGATATCTTTTAATGCGTGGATTTCGTGGTCTCCCATGTGATATACTCGGTTGACATTTTCAAGTGTAACTATCCCTTCTAGGGACATTTTGATACCTTGGTCTACAATGTGCAATGTGGATTCATCTCTTGTTTACGTTGTTTTACATTTATGCCAAACCTTTTACTGAAGGATCAATCTCTTTTACGACTTTTGTGCCTGCTCGTAGGAAGAAAAAGCGTTTAAAGTGCAATGTAAACATTCTCTTGGTTGATTCATTAGAATCAGTTACAACTCTAATTCCAAGTATTAATTTACCAGCAGATTGACCATTCGTTAAGCTAGACATCAGGATATGATATATTGGGAAAGAAATTACAAACCAAAGGACAACTAAGGACATTGCCTCACCTTCTAGATTGAATAATTTCGACCAGAAAAGATCATACTCTAAGGTCCACCCAATATCTACTAAAAATGCAAGAATCACGCCGATTACGATATCGATGCCTAAAGCAACTATACGGAGGACAATTGATGCATCTGCATATTCAATTCGTTTCATAGACATTTTTTACACCTATTTTTCAATTTTTTTCATTTTTCTTTCTGATTTTAGACCATAGATAACACATATCGATACTATCGCAAATGGTAACTCAAATGATGGGAGTTGGCCTCCGCCTACTTCAACAGATTTTAGCTGAGTACTCTCATCCGTCTCTACAAGTGCAAAATACTGATTATAGCCGATATAGGTTGTTACCCATGCATGTAGCACCTGATTATAGAGAGTTTCAATTTTAAGCCATTCTTGTGTTTGTTCTTCCCACACAACCCATTCGAATACGGGGAAACTTTGATTAAAATCCATCAGTGGTTCTGTAAGGGGATAAATAAAGGAAACGTAGAGGATATCT
>DXJL01000013.1 GCA_019057635.1 Candidatus Heimdallarchaeota archaeon | reverse complement strand
TTCTTTACCAGAAAATGCCGCGTAAGGCAAAATCAAGGTTCATAGAGCTAAAGTGCATAATCCCGGAGTTGGACGATATCACATGCTAGACAGTAGTGTTCTGTAATTTAGCTAGCACTCAATGGAACTTGTTTCTTCTCTATTCCATTTAGATACACGGGCTAGTTTCTTCCAAACAGGTATATACTGCTTTCTAGACACTATAGATTCCACGCATACGCACAGGTGTATATATGGCACCAGTATATTGTAGTAGTGTATAATAGTGATAGGTGAAGAAAAATAGTTTTGACTAAAATTTCAGCTATATTATTGGTTGTTGAGTTGATTGTTGGAATTGGATTGGGCTATGGAATGGGTTTTATAACTTATCAATCAGAAATAGTTAGCCTTGAAACTCAGGTAATTGATCTCGCTTCAACCAATATGAACTACGAAACACACATATCCAACCTAGAATCACAGATTTCAAATCTTCAATCACAATTGATCATGAAAAGTGGATATGCAAAGTTCTCAGCTTACGATTTTTCCTTTGAATACCCCCAAGAAATGTACCTATCAATAGAGGGTGTTCTTGAAATTGATGTAAACAAACATTCTGGACTGGTTATGGCGAAGAAACTTAATAAAACTGAAGTGTTGGTTGTATTGTGGTTAAATGCTACTTATCCTCGAGACCTAGATGTGGCTTTGGAAGATGGTTTTAGTACAGGGACGGGTATCACAAGAGGACAGAGGGTAAACTCAACAATTAATGGGCATGAAATAAAATACCAAGATTACACAATTACGGTCGACGATATAACTTATTATGGCGTAATGGCAAGCTGGAATTGTGATATAAACCGTATAGTCTATAGCATAAGTTACCTAGATGCTGAAGAAGATGTATTATCTCCCTTCTTACAATACTTAGATTCCTTCGTTTGCCATTAATCCTACATCCGAAGCTGACTAATCATCATTAGTCAGCACATGCTCTTCAAACCACTCATAAAATTATCCACCCATGATTATATGAGATTGACTATACTAACTTCTGGTGTGGAGAAGGTATAATGAAGATAAAACGTGTGGATGCTCTGACGATACCTTCTGAACCAACTATAAGCGGAGAGATAAGCCCAAACGGAATAAACGTTGTCGATGGAGACGTGGTATAGATAGATAAGCTTTCCCTGTTATTATCAAATAACTGGGTGCTAATCATCCTATTGCTACTTCCTCTTAGCTTCCTGCTCTACACGAAACGTAACATAGTTTTCCACAGATTCCTTAAACATCTAAGGCAGAGCTAGCGCCCACTAACATTGGGAAATATGATTAATCAGGTATTTCAGTTATTGATAGTAGGCTTTGATATGCGTTCGCGTGAGATAGTAGATTAAAGCGATGTTGATGACGATGCTGACCAGGCTTCCTGGGAGGCTAAAGATCCCCGTAACGATGCTGATAACTGCGAGGATTATGGAAATAGTTCGGGCCCATGACTTGCCTGACCACAAACCCCACGTCATGATGAATCCCAATACCGCCACTATGAGTAATACTATGCCTATACCTGTCAGAAACGCGGTAGTTAAGGCGATGATTGGTACACTTGTGAACGTGGATGCCCATGGAATCTCTTTAAAAGCTTCAGCTAACTCTTCCTCGGGTATAAGATCCCAGCCACCTGATGATAGAAATGCACTAAGTACAATTAAAGCAGCGCCACCCAACAACATAAAAAAACTGGTTATACCCTCTAAGATCGTTAGAATCGTAATACCACTGGGTCGAGAACCTCTTTGAACAGGAGTAGGAGCTGATGGTGGTGAACGAGTGGAAGAAGTTATCGGAGTTCCACACGAAGCGCAAAAGACACTATTTGTTTCTAACTTTGCACCACATTTCTCACAATACGACAAGTATTTCACCTTGATTTAATTCAATATTATTCACTGACCATATAAAAATTTTCTAGTTCTGCTATTGTGTCTATTATTGTCTTTCTCCAAATGTCCTTTATCCTTTTTTTAGTGGTTTTGGTGCCCGGTTAAAGCCGTAATCGTTAGCGCACGCGTAGCGATCAGGAGGATCAGTTGTAGCTAAGGTTTTAGAGATTGATTTAGTTAGCTAAGTCGATGAATTTTATGTGTTATAAATTTAAATATATTCGATGATTCCACCTGATTATGTTTGAGGAATCTCGGACACCTGATAATCGGAATATTAAGGTTCTTACTGTTAGATCTCTACTACGTGGTATCTATCAAAGAATGTTTATGACGATTCGTCAACCTTTCATTCTCAGTCTCAATCCTTCATTGGCAATGTTGGGTCTCATTGAAGGTTTAGGAGGATTTCAGGGTTTATTGCCTGCTCTTATTCAACCATTTTTTGGTTGGCTTTCTGATAGAATGAAAAGAAAACCTTTCATCGTCCTCGGAAGTCTATTGATGGAGTTTTCACTGATTCTTTTTTTCGTTTCAGGATTAACTTCATCCTTCTTTTTCATCATTCCAGCCGTGATTTTGACGGCCTCTTCCGCACTTGCAATGCCAATCATTGATTCATTGATAGCCGAGTCTGTTGAAACCTCAAAAAGAAGCGGAGCCTACAACAAAATTTTACTGGCTGCAACGGTTCCAAGCATCTTCTCAACCATCATCGGAGGGATTCTTGCTGATAGATTTGGGTTCATAAGTGTTTTCACAATCAGCATCATCATACAATGCATAATTATCTTTATCGTAGTATTTTTTCTTAAAGACGGTCCCATCGAGAAAGGAGCTTTGAACTTCTCGGAATTACGATCTTTCATTCATCGAAATATATCTCCATCCTTGAAATTAAGAAAGTTTTATTTGATGAATGTTATTGATGCGATATCAGTGGGTTTAGGTCCCGGTATATTATATGGCCTACTGAGGTTAAACTTCGGTTTCTCCAACTCACAACTCGGAATACTTGCTAGCGTAAATGCAGTCTCAATGGTTCTTACTCAAATACTGATTAGTCGAAGAATAATGACGTATAATGTTAAAAAACTATTAGTCCTCTCCAATGTTGGTTATCTGATATATGCCGGAGGCTCTGCGGTTTCAAATAATTTCTTTGTTTTTGTTTTACTTGAGATAGCGATGGGCATAGGCATTGCTTTATGGATGCCATCTCATAAGACGCTTCTGGTAAACAGTGTTACAAAAAGTGAACGAGCTGAAGCGATGGGCAGGGTTAGGTTATATCGAGGAATATTTGGCTTCCCCGCGCCATTCATTGGAGGGGTACTATACGAACAATTTGGCTACCCAGTTCCTTTGTGGGGATGTTTTATTTTAGGGATAGTTACAACATACTACATTTACTTTCACATTCAAGTGAAAGAAAATAGATTGGTTTGAAAAGCCAGCTATATCTCAAAAATAAAGATGGGGAAACAATAAAAATAATTACAATTTAATCCTAAAAAACCAATAATTCGCTTCTCAAAACATGATACTATGTCCCCACACGACTCAAGCTAGCTAGTTCCTATTTGTTATTCCCGTTTAAGAGATATGCAAGAAAATTCTAGAAATGTTATATTTTTTTGTACTGGATAGCATTAATACAATGTAACAAATCGTTTATCTGGAGATGTCACGACGACGGTTTTTCGAGGGGTATTAATTTTTTGAACGATTGCAGACCATGTTGAAAGCGACGATTGGAAAAATTTTCGGTGACTAATTCATCTAGGAAGGTGTCTCAACTAATAGCTACCTAATTTTACCTTAAATATTAAATCTCTGATATTGTTTGTTATAGATGACCTAAAGGACGTATAAAATATGTCTGAGAAAACGAGAATTTTTGATAGGTCTACTTTTAGCTCAAAATTTCGGATAATCATAGTAAAAAAGGTAAGAGAAGCCTTCAACATTAAAGCTGGTCAAGGAGATATTTTCATGTTGAAGGAATCTGAAGAAAAAGTTGGTGTTTTAATTGGGATATGATAAGGTGTTTCATTGGAGAGACAT
>DXJL01000121.1 GCA_019057635.1 Candidatus Heimdallarchaeota archaeon | reverse complement strand
TCCTGCTCCATCATTCAAAGGAGCAGAAAAATTCACCTCTAAAATTAAAGAAAGTAAATTATTAATACCAAAAGAGTTTATTTCACAAATGGGGTTGACAGATGATCAAGATATTGAACTTATTCAGGGCAAGGATGAGTATTTGTTTTATGCTCGGAGAAAAAAGCGCTAATCGACTAACCTATTCTATAAAAATTACGTGGAATCATTTATTGCGGAAAATCTTGTGAAAAAATGTTCAGGAACAGTTAGTTCCTGCGTTTCCGAGTAAAGGGGATAGCAAGTAGAAATAATGCGATAAACCCGACAGATAGTTCTATTGAGGTAATATCCACCGTAGTAGTAGTCGAGGGGGGAATTGTGGTTGAAGTTGGAGTTGTTGTTTGAGGGAGATTCAGTTCACCATCGAATAAGGCCCGATATCTCGGATCGTGATTGAAAGGTTCACCACCCCAAGTTGGGTAACATATTCTATAGAGAAATGAAACTTCCTCGAGTTCAATTGCAGGAACGGATGTTAAATTACTCATTGCGGGAAACCAGTTTTGCCACCAGGTGTAAAAAGCTGCAGGAGTACCCCAGACTTGTAATTGCTCATCATATAATGTATCCACACTCGCTGGTGTAGTGGTTGCTTGATAGGCAGATCCATTTAAACCCAAATCGTATGTGTCTTGAAATAACGATTGAAAAATTGGTATCCCACTTACTTCGACACGTAAATCCTCTAGTCCAGTTGAACCATTGTACATTGTTAACTTAAAGGGTTCTTCACTACTAACCGTTGTACCAAATAGCAATGATAGACTATAATCGTCTAAATCTATGTCAGCTATTCGAGTTAGTCCACCTGTGCCGATATCAAAATCAAATTCGTATGCATCCCATTCTCCCATTTCGATTGCTAACTTCAATTCTGTATAGTTTTCATGGATGTCATATGTATAAGATAGATTAAAACTTTCTATAATTGTTATTGCATTATAAAGCCCTTCATATGGATTGAAAAACCCATCTATTTCTAGATAACAAATTTTCCAAGTATAACGAGTAATATTATCAATAATTGTTTTCTCTACTGTAGGTAAAATGTATTCCTGAGAAGCATTTAGCATAATATAGTATTTGAGTTCCTCAGCTTGATCAAGAACATTGTTCCCGTTACTATCCTGAAATAATTCAAAACCTGTGAGGATGGTTCCAACAAAAAAGGAGCTCTCATCTACCTCATACGATTGGCCAAAAAAGGGACGAAAGAGGGCTACTTTGTATATATCATCAAATAATGAGATTGATAATAATTCCGATGAATTAGAATTAACCCAAGCATAAGAAATTTTCATGGTTGTATCTTGTTGAGTAATTATCCCAGAAGTATATTCAGTATCAACTGGTATATCTTCATTTATCGTTGCCATAGCTACCTGCGGAATCAGGAGTATGAGAAGAAACCCAACACCTACAGCTATTGGGGGTGTATTTATTAAAATAAAACGTTTACTTGCCATTTAAATCAGCTTAAACTAGCATAAAACCAGAAATAATCTACTTCCCTTAGTTTACATTCCTATTCATTATAATAGACTTTCGAACAGGGAAAAAATGATTGTTCTGATTCATGGACAGTAAGATATATCCTTCAGAATACGAGATATTTTCTAAAGAAATTCTATCAAGAAAGGTATTCCTCAATTGTTTGTCGTTTTGGTTCCATTTCAGGAGGAATCAAGCCTTCATAGGCACGAATACACAGTTTACGATATTCCTGATAGTCATACTGCTCTTTACCAGTTAAAAGTTGAGTCACTTTAACACGTTTGGAAGGGTCAGACGCGTAAGCATCGAGAATTAAATAGCTAAGCTTGACACCTGCTTCAACCTTCACTCCCGCGGCCGCCAGTTGACGGGCAGCAATGGCCTGACGTGTATTGCTAACATATTCATCTGGGCCTCGTGAAGGACGAATGGTCACTAATAGATCACTCAGTGGAATATTACCTGATTTTAGATCAGCTAAGTATTTTCTCATCACTCGCTTTGCTTTTTGTGCACATTCCTCAAATTGCTCATGAGTGCGTGCAGCAGACAGAATCTTCAAGAGCTGTCGTTGAAGCTTTTTGACAAATAAGGGACTACTAGATTGCCGGATCTCAATTCCACGAATCTTATAGGAGTCATCAGTTTTTAGACCATAATATCTATTGAGAACACCAATTGTTGGTTCATGACGACGTGGAAGAAACACGATCCAGTGATAGTTGGCGGCGTGTTCAAGGGGTAGTTTTACCTCAGCTTCTATTCGTTGACAGATTTCGTCGATCAGTGATTGTTCAATTGGTGTGTCATCAGGATTTTTTAGCCAAATCGAATCAACTATGCCTGCAACCACTTGAAGACCATACTCCGTCGCAATTTGATTCGCACGGGTTAACGCCTCTCTTCCATATGCCGATATAGCTTCATGTGCTTCAATTCGTCCAAATCGAGCATTTCTATACCCTTGATATCCGAATGAACAAACAAGTAACCATTTAAGGACTTTCTGACGTCTGTCATAACATTCTTCGGATCGTTTACTTTTAAAATACGCGCGTCGTTCAAGAATATTCTTAAGTGCTAGACTGACTAGGCCTGGGCGTCGTGTACAAATATAATGGTCTGTTTCTGGTACAGGTTGTCGTTGTTCATTCTTACAACACGCACAATTAATGGTATCAGGGCTTACGTTTTTGTATGTCATTATTGATGGGTACATGGACAGGAAATCCAATTCGACGAGATTTCGATGAAATCCCACTTGGGGGGAGAACACCAACCCTCCCACGTCGCTCATCATTGACCACGCAGGCCGAAAATCTTCACTATCAGCTTTTCGTCCTGGAATCAGAATATTACGTCGATAAGCTGTACGCATTTGAACCGTAGTCAATGTAGTCCCAATCGTACCTCGAGCAATACGTTGGGGATCAGAACATCCTAAACGGACAAGCTCATGAATGCCATCGATATTGCCATCTTTCCACATGAAGGAATTACCTACGTCATAATGATGTCGGCCACCATCCAGGTAGCTTCCGTGTTGCGAATAGAAAATTCGGCCGTACGACATATAGCTATGACCACGAGGTCGTGTTTGCTTTCTTACATAACTATACAGTCGACGCTTCCCTCTTCCTGGATGAAGATAACCAATCCCCTGATCCGTCGCGTGCTGGGCAAGGATTGGGAAAAAAGTATCCCCACCTGAAGTAAAAAGGATATCAGGATCAACCTTGTTTAGGTACATCATACTCTCCCGTATTGTTTCTGTTTCCGATTCTTCAGCAAAGATTATCGGTTCTTCTTCTTCCTTATTGAGCGAATGACGGAGGTGTATTTCTTTTATCGGGCCGCGTGAAAAATTCTGCTCTGCAAAGAATGGTTGCATCCAGAGAGTTCGGAAAGGCACAGAACGATAGTCAGCCTGCAAATAATTCTCGATTAGTTCCCAATTCTTTTGCAATCTACCATTAGTTACTTCAATTCTAGCGTAAACATATGGAAACAACCCAGTTTGAAAGCAAAACTGTTGATAAATGCTGAGATCGGCATTATATAGGTACTCGCCCCAATATTTCCGTAAATCTTCGAAAGTAGAACGTATCTTAGTTGGGTTAACTCGAATACGTAACACTGGACTGGCTTGCCAGTCGTGGATAGATACATACTTGGAAGCTTCTTCGACTGACTCTACTTCTGGATGACTTAGTACACGATTTCGTGTTTCTTGATCTGTTCTAGCTAGGAAAAACTCTGCCGTCAGCGGATAAAAAGCTTCGATTCCTCTTGTCCGAGTAATCCAGCAGGTGTTTACTCCCCAATCGGTTGCTGCCACATCATGAAGCCAAGCACGTAGGAAAACCATGAGAATCAGGTCAATTACCTATGTCATTCACTTGCTGTTGCAAGGTAGTAATTTCTTTACGCAAACGCTGAATTTCTGTCTGTTGGGCCACTACCATACTCATCAGAATATTGTCTAAGGCTACTGGCCTGGTGTTTGCAGAAGAAGCATCAGCAAGCTGAAACGCCTTCTCCCAAAGGTGGTCAAAGCTTGTTCGGTACGGTTCTCGTAGACGTTTAGCAAAGTGTTTTATCCACAGTGCTCGCTCATGTTCTAATACCATTCGATAGGAAGGTAATGTTCGGCCCATATTATCACCAATAACGATTAAGTAACGTTTGATTGTTTGCAGGTTTTTTTTGTCGATGTGAGTGGGTCAGCTGAATGACAGGTCGAGCTGGATCTTTCTGTAATGAAAAGTGAATATCATACTCTTTGGCAGAGCTTTGTGTTGAAGTAGTCATTCTTATAACCGAGGAAGCGGAATGAGTAAGATAAGTCCCTCCCAAGCCCTTGGTTTTTGATCCTGTGGCACTAGCGGCCGTCATGATAACCAGTAAATTATGCTGTAAGGCTAGGCTCTTTAGGGTACCAACTGCTTGAGTTAATTCAGATAGTGCTCCTTCTGCTACGGATAGCTTTGCATATTCTAAATATTGTAATGCTTCCGTGGAAAGGTATTGCGACGAAATCTGAGGAACAAACACTATCCTGAGCTGTTTCTTCCTTTCAAGAAGAGCAGGAAGCCTTTTGGTAATTATTTCGGTCATTTGATGAAAATTAAATGCTCGTGATAGCTGAATACGATCCAAAATGACCAGCGGATCATAACCATGTCTTCGGGCTTCAGTCGCTATTTCATAGTAGGGAAATAAGTTAGCTCCATCAACAAATGCCAGCTCTGCAGGCTCATTAGTTGTCAGAAAACCCACGGAGAGCTTTGTCACTAAATGACGCAATAATTTTCGGTTAATGTCGCCTTGTAGTAGGATCAAGCTACCTGGTAACATCCCTTCTGGAATCAACGCATCAAGAGCTAAAAGACCTGATTTATACCGCTCTTCTTGCTGTAATTCCCAAGCTGAAGTCCATGAACTCGCATCTG
Source organism: Candidatus Heimdallarchaeota archaeon (assembly GCA_019057635.1). Classification (GTDB taxonomy): domain Archaea; phylum Asgardarchaeota; class Heimdallarchaeia; order Hodarchaeales; family Hodarchaeaceae; genus Hodarchaeum. The sequence continues at coordinate 11,649 of DXJL01000121.1, read as the reverse complement.
TACCCATTTGTAACCAGATAGTTCACTTCGATCCGATCTAATTACTCTGATACAGTCAGAGACGTCAGTGAAAATGAAGAAAATGAGTGTTTTTAGTAAATCTCAATTTCCACTAAATTAGGTTTGTGTCTTGCATTTACAATTTCAGGATCCCTTTTTCATATTCAAAATCAGAGGCAAGGATAAGAATAGCAATTCATTCTCTAGAATTTAGTCCGTCATCTAAATATTTTTAATCGGAAATCTGTGATAAATCCTAGAGGCAAATCAGAAATTGGTAAATGGGAAAGATACAGTTTGTTGGCAATGGAGTCTTGCGACACGGAGTTCGAAGTAAATGACAGCTAAAGTGTTAATTGGAACTTCGGGTTTTGGCTATTCAGATTGGCAGGCGAAAAACGAGAAAACAGAAATTCCTTTTTATCCGTCTATACTGGCAGAACAACAACGCCTTGCCTGGTACAGTGAAGTTTTTTCCACTGTAGAGATAAACACCAGCTTTTATCATTTTCCCCGACTCGGAGTAGTTCAAAGATGGGAAAAACATGTTCCAAATAACTTTTTATTTGCATTTAAAATCCCTAAAGTGATTACGCATGAGAAAAAGCTCGTAGATTTTCAATCGGATCTTGATCGGTTTCTAGATACCATGTCGAGCGGACTACGTAGAAAAATTGGACCTGCACTGTTACAGCTACCCCCAAAATTCTCAGATGAAAATCGCCGAGCGCTGGGAGTGTTTCTCCGACACTGGCCCTCGGAATTAAAACTGGCTGTTGAATTTCGTGAGATGAGCTGGTGTAAGCATCTTGACCAGACCGTTGATCTACTTTCGAAATTCAACGTAGCTTTCTGCATCGTTGATGAACCACTGTTACCCCCTATCACACCGGTTACAGCTGATTTTTCATACATACGACTCCATGGTCATGGCTTAAAACTATGGTACCGATATTTGTATTCTCGGAAGGAATTACTTGTCTGGAAGGAAAAAATTGATTCATTATTAGACCAGACTAAGGAGATCTATACCTATTTCAATAATCATCCATCAGGGTCTGCTCCTGCCAACGCTCGTCAATTAGCTATCATGTTAAAACAACCGCTTAAGAGACTAGAAAGTGTAAACATGGCAACTGTTCGAAAACGAGCGGGTGAAGGAGCACAATCTTCCCTAGATCAATTTATGACAGTTCCAGATGTTCAAATTGATGATTTTGTGCGATATTGTTCTCAGTGTGGGGAAATGGTTTTGAAAGAGGATCGTTTTTGTGAAACGTGTGGTACCACTTTGCAAACAGAGAACGAAAGGTGAAGAATAAGTAATTCGAAGTAAATAAATAGTAACACTGAGGAAGAAAGATATCTCTTAACTTGTAGTCGACCTCACATACGAATCTAAAACTGTAGTAAATGTTAATCTTAACTCCTAATTGAGGGAACAGCTCAAAAATGGTTCAAATTACTCTGATAACAAGCTTAGCATCAAATTTCTTTGATTACTTTGAATTTTTCTTTGGATTCGCTACTCTAATTCTACTTTGTACCCTCGTAGTTGTTATCTACCTCAATCTGAATAGAAATCAAGCTTTAAAGCGTGGAGCGGGTCCATGGGCATTTGCTGGAATACTGATATTAACTATTCCTGTTTTTTTTGATGTGTTGCAAGATTTTTCCACAGCGTTCGCTCCTAATTTGAACAGTTATATTTTTACTGACCCTATTGATGATATAGACATGATTTTCTTCTTATTAGGAGCGATATTAGGGGTTTATGGTTTTTATCGACAATTTATTCATGCTGAAGCACTTGATACACAATTAAGATACAGTGAAAAGGATTTCAAAGAATTAGCGGAGCTCTTACCACAAACCGTGTTTGAACTGGATACTACTGGAAAAATTCTATATGCAAATCAAAAGGGTCTCAATACATTCGGTTATACGCAAGATGAACTAACAGCTGGGATAAGCGTCACCCAATTATTCATTCCCGAAGATCTTAATCGTATCCGACAGAATATTGGTAAAGTGATGCAAGGAGAATTATTCACAGATCATGAGTATAACGCGTTGCATAAAGATGGAAGTACGTTACCTGTTCTCATTTACTCGAGTCCCATACTGCGTGATAAAAAGCCTGTCGGATTACGTGGCGTAATGCTTGACATATCAGATATGAAGAAAATAGAAATGGACCTTCGTGAAAGCGAACAGCGATATCGACAGCTTGTTAAAAAAGCACCCACAGGAATTTATGAAATAGAAATGGATTTCCTGACTGGAGATGTTCATATTTTATTTGCAAACGATCTATTATTGGAGCTATTTGAAGTCACAGAAGAAGAAGCTCGTTCCTTAAACTTATATGAAATGTTAACAGATGAAAGTAAAGACATTTGGTTGGACCGATTAGCAAAGATAATGGCTAATGAGGAAATGAAGGATACAGTCGAATATCAGATCATTACAAAATCAGGGAAAAAACTTTGGGCTTTATTACGAGCAAAGTGGGATATTGATAAAGGTAAATCCGCTAGAGCAACCGTAACAGTCCTTGATATCACTGATCTTAAAATGTCTGAGAAAGAATTAAGAGATTCAGAAACTCGTTTCAAAACTATTTTCGAAAATGTGACTGATGGAATCATACTAGCTAATCCAGAAAATGGAAAAGTATTCCTAGCGAATCAATCCTTTTGTGATATGCTAGGCTATACGAAAGATGAGGGTCAAAAATTGTTTTTAACAGATATTCGTCCTACACAGAACTATAAAAACTTTAAAGAAGCTGCAGCTGTAATTGATAGACAAAATTCAACTTACGCTTCAGAAATCCCCCTCACGAAAAAAGATGGATCCGTTTTTCATGCAGACGTTAATGTTTCTCCAGTAATCCTAGAAGATATGACTTATCATATTGGCATCTTTAGAGACGTTGAAGAAAGGAAGAAAGCAGAAGAGATTAGAATCAAGCTGCAGAAGAAACGAGATAATTTTATTAGAATGGTCAATCATGAATTAAGAACTCCCTTAACCGTACTTTTCGGATACAATGAGTTTTTACAAAAGAAAATGGATGCAATGACAGTTACGCAGAAAGAAGATATATTTTCGATAATTACTAAAAACCTAAAACGATTAGAAAGGTTAATCTCAGATAGTCAAGCCATTACTCAACTTGAAAGGGGATTATTCGAAATTAATCTCCAAAATGTCGATTTCAAAGAGTGTATGATCAAAATATTAACCCCCTATCGAAACTTATTGGAGAATCAATTTGAATTCAAGTTTGTTAATTTTGCCGAAGGTATTCCCCAAAATATTTCCCTTGACAGTGATCGAATTCAACAAGTTTTTGATAATGTGATTGATAACGCAATTAAAAATAGTCCCCAAGATAATAGGGAAATACAGATCGACATAAGAAATGAGGAGAAAAGCCTAGAGGTCGATATTATAGATAAAGGGGCAGGTATTGAGCCAACAGATCTCGAGATTATTTTTGATCAGTTCGTCACGATTGAGACAGAATATTCTACACATGGTACTGGAATTGGCCTTTATCTTTCTAGAGAAATTATGAACTCACATGGAGGATCAATAAAAGCTTATAGTGAAGGAAAGGGATCAGGGACTAAATTTGTTCTTATATTTCCGAAAAAATAAGCAATTCTGATTTGATGAATTTTTAATGGAAAAAATCAGAAATCCATTTGGTATTCATAACACATACTCCTGAACCGAGAAAAATAACGAAAAATATTTAATTTTCCCATAAGAAAACAGCAAATAGAGGGATTTTTTCCATAATCGAAAAATTGTCGTCACTAATCATTTTTTAATACTAAGGGACATCTCCCTGATAATCTATATTCAACGCGATTCAATTTAACCAAAAAAATCTCTAACCAGCCGTATGAGGGCTTATCATTAGCTTAGAAATTTGTAATGAATGTGCGGAAGCCGGGGCGAAAATTTACCGTTGTAGTAAATGCTCTGCTCCTCTTTGTCGTCATAATATAAGAACACATGTTTGTTCTTCTCCCAATCTTGGATTACGGGGAAAGCAAAGTCCACGTCTGAAAGGTGCTTCAGTTACAGAGGAAGCCTGGATAGCGTTTTTAAGTTCAAAGAAGAATGAATTCATAATAACAATTCAAGAAGACTTGAGCTTCTTAGTCGATTTCCCCTGGTACCCATTTACCAAGATAAACGCTTGGATACCAATCCGACGTTCTCATTACAAGAAAGAGCGGTCACGAAGTCTGAACGTTGAAGATTACTTTGAATATTTAAAAAAAGAGGAGGGGTCGGAAGAATATGATAGAAAATTCTTTTATTTCTCGTGGGTAGGAGAGCAATTCCGGATTTGGGAACGCAATTGGCGAAAACATAATAGCTATTGGGAACATGAGCGGACTCATAGACCAACAAAATTCATTCTACAATTCCCACATCTTGTACAGGAAGATATTCAGCTCTTGCAGAGAACAGGAGTAACAATAAAATATAGTCCAGGGGCGAAAGAAAAATTACAATCGCTTTCAACAACAGGCCATCAAGAATATACACTTATTGTAGAGTCGGTGGAGAATAAATTAAGGATTAAATGGAATAAAGCTTTTAATACTTGGTTTCACACATTATTCGATATTTTTACTCGGTATATGGCGATAAGATCGGAAGACGATCCGAATGCGGACTACTTGACGTGTATTACTCAAGTAGGGGAACGAGAGATAGAAGTGGCGTTTTGGGCCGCATTCCGAGCAAATCATTTTTGGCGGATGGTGGAAAAGAGCATCAAAGAATCCAAAACGAATACACTTTTCGACTTACAATACGCTCAATTCACTCCAAAACTTGATAAGAAAGTTTGGAAGACAGAAATGCAACACAACTATGAATTGCGGTCATACCAACAAGCTGGAATAGAGAAATGGGTAGAAAACCAGGAATTCGGGACAATACAGTTACCAACTGGTGCTGGTAAGACAATAATTGGAATTGATGCCATAAGACAAGTTCAACAGCGGACCCTGATACTTGTTCCTAATCTTGCCTTAGTCGATCAATGGATTAGTCAAATTGGTCAATTTATAGGAATAGAACCATCCGAAATAGGAATTTTTACAGGCCAGAAGAAAGCATTTCGCCAATATCAGATCGTAATCTCAACATTTCAATTACTTGCCCAATACTTACAAGATTTTCATGCATTAGAACAGAAGGAACTTGAAAAAGTTTCCCGTGATAAGCTTTTAGTCAAAGATACAATTGGATTTTTTACAGATAAATTTGGCTTATTAATAGCCGATGAATCACATCATATCCAGGCAGAAACGTTTCGGCACATAGCCGTAGATCTAGAGATACCTCGGCGAATGGCTCTCAGTGCGACCATCGAAAAGACATTACATTCAAGTCTAGTAGTCGCTACTATGGGGCCGATCATACACAAGATTAATTATGGATTATTAGCTCGTGAGGGATTCATTGCTCCAATTTACTCAGAAAGAATTTACATACCCTTAACGTCAGAAGAAAAAACCACTATCACCCAAAAAGGAAAGTCATCTCACGGCAAAGTATCACGAGAAGCTCGGTATAAGCTATTTGCCATACACAAACTACTGGAGTCCCCATTAACTTCACAGACACTTGTCTTCACAAGTCGAATTAATCACGCAAAGGCAATACACAAGTTTCTAAAAGAGCGAAAAATCGCTAGTACATTATTAACAGGAGAAACGGTTCTAAATGATAAAGAATTCAATATTCTTCTCGATAAATTTCGACATAGGGAGATAAATACCCTTATTCTCGTAAAAATGCTTAATGAAGGATTCGATGCCCCAGCAGATACAATAATAATCGTTTCTGGAACAAAAAATCGGCGAGAACAAATCCAAAGAGTTGGGAGAGCGACTCGTCCCGGTAAAGTGGCGAAGCTCTTTGAACTAGTAATCGATCCAATGGAACTAAAATATGAGTACGAAGTTGCAGAGGCGCGCAGTATCGATGATGTGATCGAACCACATGTTCAAGATATGTTACTCCCCAGAGTCGAAAAAAGAGCGTTAAATAAACTCGTAGATGATATCAAACTCTTCTTATATGAATGATGAACCCAGGTTAAAAAAAAAGAGACAAAAACTAACTTAGGATTTAAGTCAGTGTATGAAGATTTACTCTTCTGATGTTGTTGATCCGCTAACGCGATGGGTGTGATGATCGAATAACATATCATTGTGGAATTCTTTTTGACGATTAACTAGCTCACTAGAAGATGCTTCTTCTTCAATCTGCTCGGAAATAAACCATTGGAGAAGTTCACGGGGAGCAAATTCTTTTAATTCTTCGGCAAGAATGACTAAGTCATTGATCTTTCCAGTAATATGTTGCTCATGTCCATAAGCCGCATTTACAATTTCTTCGACATTTTTCCAATCAATTTTTGGTGAATCTAGTGCTAATAGCTTAACACTACCGCCTGTCTCAACGATATAATCCATAAATTTGTAAGCATGGGCTAATTCTTCATTGTACTGAATGAAATACCATTCACCTAAATTATTGTAATTGTGCTCTTTTAACCAGTAAGACATTCCTAGATAAAGATAAGCAGAATATAATTCTTCTTGAATTTGTGCGTTTAACGCATCATTAAATTTTTCACTAATTAAAGCCATTTGGATACATCCTAAAAGGAATTTTTATGTTTCAACGGTTGATAGTAATCATTATGCTTTTTGTTAGCATAAGAAGATATCTAACTGCTGTTTTTTTCAGAGACTTTAGTACATCATGGTTCGGATCTCGAACCTATATCTATTTATTGCGCATTCAACATATCGAAACATGAACCTTCTCAATTGGATCAGTTTAATATGCCCCATGCAACGGAAAATAAAGAACATAAAGGACTCATAGTTATCGAAGACTTGTTGGATATCTTGGTACAAGATTCTAGTCGTAGTTGGAAACAATTAGCGGATATATTTCATGTCTCCGATACTGCTGTTCGTAAGAGAGTAAATAAGCTCCGTAAAGAAGGAATAATTAAGAGATTTACAATAGAAATTGATCCCAGAAAGTTGGGTTTCGAAATATCTTCATTTATTGGATTTGATGCTGATGCCGTTTTATATCGTCAAGCTTTAGAGGAAGTTAAGGCATGGCCTGAAGTTAGAAGTATCTTTCAGACGAGTTTAGATCACGACTTTTTAATGGAATGCTGGTTCAAAAACAATGATCATTTAGATAGTTTTATTGAAAAATTGGAAAAATTACCTGGAATCACAAAAATCTGTCCCGCAACGGTTACTCAAAAATTAAAATAATAACATTTTCAAACCTAAAAAAAAGGGAAAAATTAAATATATAAAAATAATTTAAAATTTCATTTTTTCTCAAAATCCAAGTACAACTTCTTTTTCAAACTAGATCCGTTGTGATTTCTATTTATTACTCTACGAAGAAGGAAAATCAAGCAAAAAATAAGAACAGATGTAAACACAAAAACTGTAGTTAAATTGAAAATTTCCCAGATTGGCCCTAAGACTAGCGTTGATGTTGTTCTTCCAAGTGAGACATAGACACCAAAAACACCTAAGGCTACACCACGATGTTCAATTGGTGCTCTTCGTGCCGTTTCACCATTTGCTGCGATATAAGAAGTCAGAATAGAACTATTTACTAAAATATATGCTCCAATAAGTAGGATAAAATCATTAATGAATACATAACCAAGTACCGTCACACAAGTTATCATTAAAGTTACAGTAATCGCTGAAACAAATTCAAACCTATCGGTTAACCTTCCTAAGTATGGTTTTATCCAAAAAATCAGTATTAATGACCATAGCCAAATCGCTGAGACATCAGCATTTGTAAATCCTTTGGAAATTATAATTAGTGGAACATAATAGCTTGTAGTAAATTCTATAAACGCTAGAATGAAATGAAAAAAATACACTTGCCATAATTGATTCGTCATGCTCATTTCTTTTAATGATTTGGTCATTGTTGACCAGGAATTTAGAAGTGCTTTTGGAACGTTGTCAACGGATTTTCGATTTTCTTTCGTCAATGATTCGGGTAATAAAAGAACAGTCACTATACCAGTGATAAATGAAATTATCGCTATTGCTCCAAATAGTTCTTGAAGTGAAAACTGTAAATTATCCAGAAGATAAAAAGCGAAAATTGCACCAAGAATCGATCCTATATCACTCTGTCTAAAAATTCTTCCTTGTGATTCGCCCATACGATCGATATCGACATCCCCAAGATAGCCAAAGATTGATGGCCAAAATAACGACATCCCAATACCAATAAATGCAGTACTTAGAATAACGAGTTTCCAATCAGTCGCGATAGACATCAAGAACAGTGCAAGAGTATAACTAAAATGGCCCATAACAATTAACGGTTTTCGGCCGATTATCTGAGATAATTCTCCAAGCGGGATGCGTAGGAAAATTTGGAGTATATTCCGCAGAGTTCCAATTATTGTAACTATAAGAATGACTGTTAATAAATCCGTTGTTAAAAATATGTTCACATATAATCCATATATTAAAAGAGGGAGATTTGCAAACAATGTTGCTAATCCAGCTGCCCAAGTTGCACGATTATACGAAACAGGAGCACGAGTAATAACAGGTTCCATTTATACACCTAATTCTGGGTGAATTTGCTAAATAGGACTAACTAACGCTTTTAATCTTGCTCTTAATTTACTACCTGTTACGTGAATCAAAGTTACGAATAGATAAGGGATCAGCTTTAGATTGTAATATATCCAGCTCTTCTTTGGTTGGGGCTCGAGTAGTTGGAATATCTTTAGGAATCTCTAAATCGAATCCTGTATTCTCCTGAACCTCATCTATAGTTGAAAATTCGTGAATTGAGCGTACACACATCTTTCCACTAGATGGGTGAAATTCTAAAATTGCTAGATCTGTTACCACAGTCTTAATTCCTTGATAATCGGTCAATCCGACATCTTTTCTCCACTTTGGAGAGCTCCCTCTTCCAGTGATAAAATCAACTTCCGGTACAAACGTTCTAACATCGTGACGGGGAACATAAGCTATCACGCGGGAACAAGTATTAATTATATCACCAGCAGCCGCGCCACCTGGAAAACGAAATTTGGGATGATGTGGGTCGCCTATTACACTATTATTAATATTTCCAAATTGGTCGATTTGAGCTGGGCGGATGATTCCAAAAGAAAGTGTATGTTTTGGCCCCTCCCAGTACTGATAAAGTTGGACTAAGTGCGAAAAACCTTGGGCTTTTGATATTGACTCTACAAATGCTTCGGTATCAGTCATAATGGTAAATAGATCAACATCCAGATCAGGATTAATCCAATAACCTCCATAAAAGAATTGAAGATTTGGCGCATGCGTCATACGTGCAAGTTGAACTGCAACAACTGCAGAGGGTATTGCTATTCCAGTATAACAGGATTCGGAGTCGTTAATTTCACGTGCTAATGATATTACGATTAAATCGATTGGTTCGTAATCAGTGCTCTTGCTCATTGGACTGCCTCCTGTGACTTTCCAAAAACATACTCCCGGAGGTACATGTCAAATGTTTCGGGCATATTAGCCATCCCAGAATAGGTCATAATATGACCCATATCACTAGCATAAAATGGGGGAAAGCCAGATGGCCAAGCTCCTTTTGGTGCTTCAACAACAAAATCTACGTCAATGGATGAAAACATTGTAGATTGTCCTTGCTGTATTAGCTCTCTACCTTCTTCATTTGTTATCATTCTTTCAACAGATACAAACAATTGTTTCGCACATTGAGCTGGAAGAGTAGAAAATTCATCTAAGGCATGATGTTTCGGATAAAACACATTACCATTTTGATCTGCAGCATAAGCGTGAACTATTGCCAGATCAGGGGTTATAGCAGGGACCTGAATGTACTTCATCCCTCTATATGTTACTTCTTCAAAATCTTCCCGTAATTTAACCAAATCTGATCCAAGTAATGATCGTAACATTATTGCAGGAGTCCCCATTGCTCCCGCTTGAAATGCTCTAACCATACTTAGTTCTGTCCATTCATAGAAATCGACACTTTGTTCTTTTTCCATGGCCTTCCGAAAGTGTCGTGCCATTCCAATCATAGGCAATCCTACATAACTTGAGTGCAGCTCTTTGATGGCCTTAACTCCTAACAGAAGATCAATGTCAAGATCACCGATCAATGTGTAGATAATTAAATCCTTGATTTCTTGACGTATGATTTCTCGTACTACTTCCATAGGTTTCAGGAATAATGCTGCCCCTCCAAAGGAAATTTTAATATCAGGCGTAATTACCTTCTTAACAAGATTTTCTATCGTACCGATAACAACCATATTTGCTCCAACACCATATTATCTTGAATTTGTTGAATAAATCGAATCATAGAATTATTTATACAAACATTATCCCAAAAACTTTCATAACTGAATAGATAACTTTAGGTGTTTCTAATGGAATTAGAATTGCTTTCATGGAACGTTAATGGTATTAGAGCCTGTATTTCAAAGGGAGTGTTCATAAACTGGGTTGCACAACGAAAACCCGATATTTTATGTGTACAGGAGACAAAGGCTCAACCAGATCAATTGTCTTTGTCATTTGATCTTCCGAACTATCAATTATTCTGGAATTCCGCAGAAAAAAAAGGTTATAGTGGAGTTTTAACTTTAACCAAGCATAAACCACTTAGTACTCTTACAAAGACTGGTCATTCGATCCTTGATTTAGAGGGGAGATTTTTACAATTAGAATTTAAAAATTTCTTTCTAATCAATTTGTACTTCCCAAATGCACAAAGAGAACTGAAACGCTTAGAATATAAGCAGCAATTCAATCAAACACTATTGACATATATGGAAAAGTTGAAAACAAAGAAACCGATTGTCTTGTGTGGTGATTTCAATGTTGCTCATAAGGAAATCGATCTTAAAAACCCTAAAACTAATCAGAAGAATGCTGGTTTTTCTCCCACCGAGAGAGCATACTTTACGGAATTATTAGACCACGGTTACATCGATACATTGAGGATGTTTACTCAGGATCCAGACCATTATTCTTGGTGGACTTACCGTTCAAATGCAAGAGTAAGAAATATTGGATGGCGTATTGATTATTTTGTGGTTACAGAAGATCTTAAAACTAATGTTAAAGACGCCTTCATTTTACCTGAAATACTAGGATCTGATCACGCTCCCGTAGGACTTAAACTGTCTTTTTAATTGTACCATTACCTTAAAATACTTATTTGTCATATAATTTTTTTTTATATAGACTCTGGTGTTGTTCCATAACTTTGACCAAAAATAATCAGGATTCTTTAAATCGAGCAAAGACCCTCATGTTAACTGGAGGATTTACAGAAGCCCTGAATCTACTTCAAGCAGAAAAATCCAGCATTCCAATTGATCAAGAAACACAATTTAATTTTGATTTGCTAATAAATACCTTATACATACGACAGGGAAATTATAAGAAGGCCAGAGAAGAAATCGACAAAATTCTAGAAAAGTATGGTCAAAGTTTAAATGCTATAGATCTGTTATTATGCAAAATTGAGGCATCTTATCGTCTTGGTAAATCAAGTGAT
>DXJL01000120.1 GCA_019057635.1 Candidatus Heimdallarchaeota archaeon | reverse complement strand
TTTTCCAGGGACAACAGTTTTTCCTCCTGATCCACTAAAGGCGCCTTCAATACCGTGAATAGACAAACAAGGGTTACGCCACATGTTCATTAGGGTTGTAGTAGAATCTTCTACTAAAACTTGAGAAATTCCAATGGAATCCTTGTATTCTTGTAAAGAAAACTCTAAGTTCTCATATAACTTTGTTTCTTCATCAGTTAGAGGCTTAACCTTATCATAAAATCCGTCTACTAGTACCTTTCCTTCTAAGTCGACAAAACGTGACATTAAGTAAATTAAATCTATTAAAGGTTCTCGAATAGTACCTCCGACCATACCTGAATGTTGATCACTAGATGGTCCTTCTATTTCAACACCAAGATAGGTAATACCTCTGAATCCATAATCTAGAGATGGTTGTCCATCAGTGAACCAGGAAGTATCCAGGATCATTATTCCATCAACCTTTCCAAAATAGTCTTTATTCTTCAAGACGGTTTCTTCGAATCCCCCTGAAGAACTCTCTTCTTCCCCTTCATATAAAATTCGCAAATTTACGGGTAAATCACCATGATCCTTAACTAGCTCTTTAATTGCAAATATAGTAGCAGCAATCGGACCTTTATCATCATCTGTACCTCTACCATAGACATATCCATCTTCTTTTTCCGTCAAGATAAACGGATCAGTATCCCACCCATCAGCAATTTCAGCAGGTTGAACATCATAATGAGAATAAAATAAGATTGTTTTCTTTGCAGGATCTTCCCCTAGTTTCCCAAAAACGAGAGGATTCTTATCCTTAGTTTCATTTTCCATAAGATCCGCATGAACCCCAATTGTCTCTAGATTCGATTTGATATACTCTGCGGTCTTTCTGGAATTTTCTGCTTGGCTCGTATCAGAACTAACCGATTTAAACGCAATTAATTGTCTTAAAAATTCAAGAATGTCGTCATTCACAGGTGAAACCTCTTGAAATCTTGTGAATAAAAAAATAATTAAGAATATTTGGATTTAAAAACGGAAGTTAATAAAGATCTCAAGAAAGGAAGAAAGATAAAAAAACTAGCTAAAAATTAATACTCAATTTTTTCGACTGGAACAAGTTTTACACGATTACAGCAAAAAATATGAGAACAAAAGTGGGAAAAGGGGAGAAGAATTATTTTCTTCTGGTAACAATACCATCTTCTATAAGAATTTGTCTTTGAGCGTAAGCGGCAACATCTTCCTCATGGGTGATAACAACGACCGTAGTTCCTGTTTCCTCATGAAACATTTTCAAAAGATCCATAACTTGCTTTCCTGTACCACTATCAAGATCTCCTGTTGGTTCATCAGCAAAAATAACGGTAGGTCGATTTGTCAGAGCACGTGCAATCGCAACTCTCTGCATTTGGCCTCCGCTAAGTTGAGCTGGAAATTGTTTTGCTTGCTGTTCAATGCCTACTCCGTTGAGAAGATCTTCAATTCGCTTTTTCAACTCTTTGTTTAAGCTCCCAGCGAGATCAGCAGGTAAGGAAACATTTTCGCGGGTATTGAAGTGAGGTAGTAAAGCATAACTTTGAAAAATAAATCCCATTTCATGAAGACGAACATCAGACTTTTTGGAATCATTCATTTTGTGAAGATCCTTACCTCGAAAGTATACAGCTCCATGATCAGGGGAATCCAGACTGGCCATGCAATTTAAGAGCGTAGTTTTTCCCGCTCCCGAGGAACCAACAATAGCCACAAATTCTCCTTCTTTTATATCAAGATTAATCCCTCTTATCGCATAGACGGTATTACGCCCAAGGTTATAATTCTTAAAGAGTCCACGTACCGCAATGATAGTATCCGCATCAATTTTTTCTGCTGCGGTCTCTTCAACACTCAACAATTGAGCATTAAAACTAAAGAAGGGCAAGTCGGAACCAAAATAGTCAGACCAAATTTTTAACATTTCTGCTTCAACAAACAAGTCTACACTTATTTCGCTCATGGGTTTTAATGCTTCTTTAAACTCTTTATTAGATTCAAGGACTTTAACTCCATTAATTCCAACATCAAGGTAATCACGAATGCACAGTTGACATCTTTGAATTAATTCGCTAACCTCGTGTAATTTAGCTTTACCTATGTTGATTTCTTCTGAAATTCGTGCAATAGTGGCATTAAAATCACCAATGTCACTTTTAAGATTATATTGAGTCAGGTACATCCTTGGAATTTCAAATAGGTTAAATATACGATAGATTAAATTTTCTACTTCTTGTAGAGCACTCAATTTTGCCACAAGTATTCGTAAGAATAAATCGAATTTGGATTGTAGTTTTTTATTCTTGGATGCAAAGTGCTGTTTAGACATCTCATCATCGAGTTTAGTTAATATTTTATTCATTTCATCCAAGCGATGAATCGCTGGTTTTAAAAATGTCACAAAAAAGTTAGCTATCAATAATTGGTCAACAATTCCCGCTATATTGATATTAACATCAGCGGTTGACCCGCAAAAGAGAGGAAAATCAAATCCAGATAAAAAAAATCTGTATTCGTTCGTTTCATTAATATCCCATAAGGTAATAAAGCTCTTAATACTTAACTCACAGAATATCCTTGGTAGATCTGTGTTTACCTTTTTTAATTGATTATCTAGCTTCTTAGGCAGGCTACCATCAATTTCTTTAATGAAATTCTTAATAATTTGTGAAGTCTCACGGAGTTCCTGATTATTTTTCAATAAAGCTCTGAATTTTGATTCATTGGTCTTATTGT